>JACQFG010000321.1 GCA_016200155.1 Planctomycetota bacterium
CCTTCCCGAAGGTCAAGCCGTCACCGCGGACGACAAGGTGGCCATCAGCGCCTACGCCTACAAGCTGCTCACCGAGGAAGTCGGCTTCGAGCCCAGCGACATCATCTTCGACACCAACATCATGCCGATCGGCACCGGCATGGACGAGCACAACAACTACGCCGTCGAATTCTTCAACGCGGTGCGCGAACTGAAACGGCTCTTCCCGTTCGCCAAGACGTCGGGCGGCGTCAGCAACGTCTCGTTCAGCTTTCGCGGCAACGAGGCCGTTCGCGAGGCGATCAACGCCGTCTTCCTGTATCACGCGATCAAGGCCGGCCTCGACATGGGGATCGTCAATCCCGGCCAGCTCCAGGTGTACGAGGAGATTCCGAAAGACCTGCTCGAACACGTTGAGGACGTCGTCCTCAACCGCCGGCCCGATGCGACCGAACGGCTGCTCAAGTTCGCCGAGAACGTCAAGAAGAAGGACAAGACCGACGTCGCCGTCAATACCTGGCGCCTCGCTCCCGCCGAGGAACGGCTCAAGCACGCCCTCGTCAATGGCATCGCCGATCACGTCGATGAGGACGTCGAGGAGGCTCGCCACCATTACGAACGCGCCCTGCAAGTCATCGAAGGCCCGCTCATGGCCGGCATGAACGTCGTCGGCGATCTCTTCGGCTCCGGCAAGATGTTTCTGCCGCAGGTCGTCAAGAGCGCCCGCGTCATGAAGCAAGCCGTCAAGTACCTGCTGCCGATCATGGAAGCCGAACGGCTCAAGAGCGGGGCCGTCCATAAGGCGCGCGGCAAGATCCTCATGGCCACCGTGCGCGGCGACGTCCACGATATCGGCAAGAACATCGTCGGCGTCGTCCTCGGCTGCAACGATTACGAAGTCATCGACCTCGGCGTCATGACCCCGTGCGAGAAGATCTTGGAGGAAGCCAAGAAGCACGGCGTCGACATGATTGGCCTGTCCGGCCTGATCACGCCGAGCCTCGACGAGATGGTCCACGTCGCCAAGGAGATGGAGCGCGAAGGCTTTCAGATCCCGCTGCTCATCGGCGGCGCCACGACCAGCGCCAAACATACGGCCGTGCGCATCGCCCCCTGCTATCACGGCATCACGCTGCATGTGAAGGACGCGTCGCGCTGCGTCGGCGTCGTCGAACGCCTGATGAAGCCCGACGCCCGCCGCGATCTCGACCGTGAGAACCGGGCCGCCCAGGACAAGGACCGCGAGAGTTTTCGCAAACGCCGGGAACGCAAGCTGGTCTCGTATGCCGAGGCGAAGTCGAAGCGATTTCAGATCGACTGGACGCATGCGCCGATCGCGAAGCCGGCGTTCATCGGCGGGCGCGTCGTTGACGTGTCGCTGGAAACGCTGGTGCCGTACATCGACTGGTCGCCGTTCTTCATGGCCTGGGAGCTGAAGGGGAAGTATCCCGACATCTTCAAGGACACGACCGTCGGCAAAGAGGCCCGCGACCTGTTCGACAAGGCGCAGGCGATGCTGACCTCGTTTAGCCGCAACGCCGGAGGCGTGCGCGCTCCCACCGCTCGCGGCGTCTACGGCTTCTTCCCCGCGAACAGCGACGGCGACGACATCGTCCTCTACGGCGACGAAGCGCGGACGCACGAGCTGTGCCGGATGCCGATGCTGCGTCAGCAATGGGAGCGCGAGGGCCAAACGAACTTTCGCAGCCTGGCCGACTACATCGCCCAGGTGGAGAGCGGCGTCCACGATTACCTCGGCGCCTTCGCCCTTTCCGCCGGCTTCGGCGCCAAGGAACTGGCCGACGAATACAAGAAGAACGGCGACGACTACAACGCGATCCTCGTCGAATCGCTCGCCGACCGCCTTGCCGAGGCGTTCGCGGAGTATCTGCACCAGAAAGCTCGCCGCGAGTGGGGCATCGTCGAGAATCTGACGACCGACGACCTCATCGACGAGAGGTACCGCGGCATCCGTCCCGCTTCCGGCTATCCGTCGTGCCCCGATCACACCGAGAAGGCCACGCTCTGGAAGCTGCTCGACGTCGAACCGAAGGCCGGCATCACGCTGACCGAAAGTTTCGCGATGTGGCCCGCCGCGAGTGTCAGCGGCTTGTACTTCGCCCATCCGGAGGCCCGCTACTTCGCCGTCGACCTGATCACGCGCGACCAGACCGAGGACTACGCCCGCCGCAAGGGCATGCCGCTCGCCGAGATCGAACGCTGGCTGCAAGCGAATTTGGCGTATGAGACGCAATAGGCGAGCCAAGAGCGTTAACGACTGGAGAAACTGAGAACATCATTAAATCGCCCCAAATCGGTTTGCATTTTCGACACCTTTCGTCATAATCGTGGTTAGATGTTTCGTCGCTTTACGCTTCCGGCTCGTTGAGGAAACACCATGCTGCCGCGCATCTACGCATGTTTCGTACTCCTGGCCACCGCTGCGGTGCTTGACGCCGATCAGGCGGACGCGCCCAAGAAATCGCTGCGTGAGGGGTTGCAGGCGTTCAGCGAAATCATCGGCGACTGGAAGTGCACGGGCACCCCCGTCGGGTCTAAGGACGACATCCAGAAGGGCTTCTGGACCGAACGAATGTCGTGGGAATGGCAATTCAAGGACAAGGACGTTTGGCTCAAGGGCGTCTTCGAAAAGGGCAAGAACTTCACCGGCGGCGAGGTTCGCTATGTTCCCGAAAAGGATCACTACACGCTGACCCTGACGACCGTGAAAAAAGAGAAGGTCACCTACATCGGCACCGTCGAAATTCGCGACAAGACCAAGATCGTCACGTTCGACCGCGACGGCGACAAGGAAACGCAACGCCTCGTGTTCTCGCTGCTGCACTACAACCGATTCCTGTATCGCTACGAGGTGAAGCCGGAAGGCCGGCCGCTCTTTTCGAAGAAGTGGACCGTGGGCGCCACCAAGGAAGGCGAATCGTTCGCGGTCGGCGACGGCAAGCCCGAATGCGTCGTCTCCGGCGGGGCGGGAACCATTTCCGTTTCGTTCCAGTGCAAGACGTACTACGTGTGCTGCAGCGGTTGCCGTGATGAGTTCAACACGAACGCCGCGCGCTACGTCAAGGAATACGAAGAGAAGCTCGCGAAGAAGAAGAAGAACTGATCCGTTTGCCGCTTGCGGTGTAGCAAACATGCAACGCCGCAAGCGGCAAACATCGGCGACATTTCGCACACGTCTCGCTACAATCGCCGCATGGGCGCCGATGAACTCCTCCACTCCTTGCTGCGCAATCTCGGCTACAACCTTCCGGCGCTGATCGCGTTGATCGTCGGCATGGTAGTCACGCAGGCCGCCTGGCATCGCCACCCGCCGGCGGCGCGCTGGGCGATGCTGGCCTTTGTCTGGATGTTCATCAGCTACCTCCTTGCCATCTGCTGGTACAGCTTCGGCATCTTGTTGATTCTCGACCTCGATATCGTCGATCAGGGCCCGATCCTCATGGTGCTCTCCTGCTGCGAGGCGCTCGGGTACATCTTCTTCATCATCGCCCTGAATACGGCGCGGACCCCGTACCGGCAGCCGTCGGTTTACGATCAGTTTCGAGACGACGATCCCCGTGATTCATGAACTCCCGAACGAAAGGATCTCCCATGCGCAACGTATTCCTGGCACTGCTCGGCGCCGGCGCGATGTTCTGCACGTCCCTGCCGGCCCATGCTCAGGGCACGGCCAAGCGCGCCATTACCATCGACGATTACTTCACGCAGGCCGACCTCTTCGGCATCGCGTATTCGCCGAACCATGTCGCGTACAGCGAGGGGCGCTGGCGCGAATCGAGCGACGATCGCAAGACAGACCTGTGGATCGCGCCGACATCGGGCGGCAAGCCGCGCCGCTTGACCGCAGACCGCGCCGGCGATCGAGCCCCGCAGTTTGCCGGCGGCACGCTCTACTTCCTCGGCAATCGCAAGCGCGACGGCGAAAAGCATCCGCCCTACGACGGCAAAACGCAGGTGTGGACCGTCTCGCTCGAAGGGCAAGGCACGCCGCGCGCCGTCACCCGCGTCGAAGGCGGCATCGAGGCCTACGAAATTTCTCGTGACGGTAAATCTCTCTACTACCTGGTTCATGTCGACAAGATCGAGGACGACTGGGCCGGCCTGCGCGCCAAGTACAGCAAGCTCGAATATGGCCACGGGCAAAATCGGATCGGCCAAATCTGGCGGCTCGATATCGAAGCGGATCGCGCCGAGAAGGTCATCGACGCGGGCCGCAATATCCGCGAATTCGCCCTGGCGCCCGACGGCAAGAAGATCGCCATGATCACGACGCCCGACGACAAGGTCGTCAGCTTCGAAGGCCAGTCGCGCGTCGATATCTGGAATGCGGCGACCGACAAGATCACTACCGTTCCCGATGAGATCTATCGCAAGAAGATGGCCTCGCCATACGCCTGGCTCGAAAAGATGGCGTGGAACGATTTCAGCGATACGCTCGCGTTCGGTGTCGTTTTCGATGGCTACCCGGCGGAGGTCGTCATCGCGTATTTTCCGAAGGACGGCGGCAGCCGCGTCGTGAAGATGCCTCGCCCCGCCGGCGTTCACGTGCGCGGCTACGGGACGCCGCTGCAATGGGCTGCCAAGCAGGATCACCTGTACTTCCTCGCCGAGGAAAAAGGTCGGGTGCGTTTGTGCCTCGCCAATCTTGAAGACTACGACAATCCCAAGTTCACCTATTTGACGAAGGGGGACGTGGTCGTCGAGCACTTCAGCGCGAGCATCGACCCGGCCACGCCGCGTGCTTTCGCCGCCGTCATCGCAACGCCCACGAAGTTTGCGGACGTTTACGTCGCGCGCGGCGCCCTTGACCTGCAGCAACTCACGAACGTCAACCCGCAGGCCGCGTCATGGAAATTGCCGCAGCTTTCGGTGGTGTCGTGGAAGGGCGCCGGCGGCGTCCCCGTGGAGGGCATACTCGAATTGCAGCCCGATTACAAGCAGGGCGAAAAGGTTCCGCTGGTCGTCGAGATTCACGGCGGACCGACCACGGCGAGTTACTTCAAGCTGCAATATTGGATCTACGGCCGCACGCTGTTGCCCTCGCGCGGCTATGCGGTCCTGTGCCCGAACTATCGCGGCTCGACCGGCTATGGCGACAAGTTCACGGCGGACCTGATCGGCCGCGAGAACGAGGTCGACGTCGAGGACATCCTCAAGGGGGTCGATCATCTCGTCGAGCAGGGCATTGCCGACTCGGACAAGCTCGCCGTCAGCGGCTGGTCGAACGGCGGCTACCTGACGAATTGCATCATCACGAAGACGCCGCGCTTCAAGGCGGCGATCAGCGGGGCCGGCATCGTCGACGCCATCATGGAATGGGGCTCGAACGATGAGCCGGCGTATGCCATCGTTTTCAAACAGGGTCTGCCGTGGGTGAATCCCGAGAAGTATCACAAGGCGTCGTCCACATATCACCTCGACAAGGTTCGCACGCCGACGCTCATCCATGTCGGCGGCAACGACGACCGCTGCCCGCCGGGGCACAGCCGGATGCTTTACCGCGCGCTCAAGGAGTATGTGAACGTGCCGACCGAGCTGATCGTCTATCCCGGCGAAGGGCACGGCATCATGAAATACCGCAATCGCAAGGCGAAACTCGAATGGGACCTGGCGTGGCTGGATCGGTATGTGATGAAGAAGTGACCATCAGAGCCTGAAGCGTAAGCGAAGGATGAGTATCTTCGCTTACGCTTCAGGCTCTGAAATTCCCTCGAAAAGCACGGTGCCCAGACGAACCAGCGTCGCTCCTTCCTCGATGGCGATCTCGAAATCGTTGCTCATCCCCATCGAGAGATGCTCGACGTCCGGCAATCCGTTTGTACGCAGTTGATCGCGCAACTGCCGCAGCGTGACGAACGCCGGCCGGCACGCTTCCGGCTCCTGCAAGGCTGCCATCGTCATGAGGCCGCTCACCTTGACGTGCTTGAGGTCGCCCAGCATCGGCACGAGGTCGGGCAAAGCGCTCGGTGCAAAGCCTTGCTTGCTCGTCTCACCGCTGACATTCACCTCCAGAAGGACGCGGATGGGCCGCTGCTGTTGCTCGAGCGCTTGCAGGAGGCGCACGCTATCGACCGCGTGTACTAGCGCCACGAGGGGCAGCGTGCGCTCGATTTTGTTGCGCTGCAGGTGGCCGATCATGTGCCAGCGGATCGACTTGGGCAATATCTCCGACTTGCGCCAGAGTTCCTGCGGGCGGTTCTCGCCAAGATCGAATACGCCCAGCTCCGGCAACATCGCGGCAATCTTGGCCGACACCGTCTTCGTCACGGCGACCAGCGTCACCTCGGAGCGCGCGCGGCCCGCACGCGCACACGCGGCGGCGATGCGCGACTCGACGCCGGCCAGATTGGCACGCAGTTTCTCGTGTACAGCCACATCCATAAGATCAGAGTACCGCGAGTTCGGATCAACGAAAAGGCAATTGCGCGGCGCCGCAAGCGGCAAACAAGGAGCGACCTCATGGCCGAAGTGCAACCGTTTCGCGGATTTCGATATGATCTCGCCCGTGTCGGCAACCTCAGCGATGTCATCGCGCCGCCGTACGATGTCATCGATCCCGCCCTGCAGCAGGCCCTCTACGATCGCAGCCCGCACAACGTGGTCCGTCTGATCCTGAACAAGGAACACTCAAGCGACACCGAGCACGACAATCGCTACACGCGCGCTGCCCAGGCATTGCGCGACTGGATTCGCGACGGCGTTGTTGCCCAGGACTCGGCCCGCTCGGTTTACGTCTATGAGCAAGAATTCGAGGTCGAGGGCAAACGCTTCACGCGCAAGGGCTTCATGGCCCGCGTGCGGCTCGAGAGATTTGGCACGGGCCGCATCTTCCCGCATGAGGAGACGCTGTCGGGCCCGAAAGCCGATCGCTTGAAACTCTTCAACGCGACCAACATGAACCTGAGCCAGATCTTAGGCCTGTATCCCGATGAGACCGGCGAGGTACAAGCGAAGCTCGATGCGGCGATCGGACGGGCGCTGCCGATCCAGGCTTCCGATCACCTCGGCGTGGTCAGCCGATTGTGGCCGATCGCGGATCAGCATGTCATCAGTGCGATATCGAGCATCCTCAGTCCGAAGCCGGTGTTCATCGCTGACGGGCATCACCGGTACGAGACGGCGCTGCGTTATCTGGAGGAAAAGCAGCAAGAGGGCGAGGTCGTCAGCCCGGAGGCGCCGGCGAATTTCGTGCTGATGATGCTGGTCAGCATGTCCGATCCGGGCCTGGTGATTCTGCCGACGCATCGGCTCGTGTCCGGCGTCGGTTCGCTGACGGCGCCGCAACTGCGTTCGATCCTGGGCGAGCACTTCACGCTGGAGCCCGCTTCCTCCGCGCGCGATGCATGGGAGTCGATCGAGGCCGACGGCACGCAGGAACTGCTCGGCTTCGGCACGGTGGCCGACGGCGCCTGGTTGACGGGGCGTTTTCGCTCGCCGACGCTGATGACCCAGCTCGCGGCAGAACACGGCGACGCATGGCGCAGCCTGGCAGTCGCGGTGCTTCAGCGCGTCGTCCTCGAAAAACTGCTGCCGGACGCAGGCAAAAAGGCGCCGAAATGCCAGTACGTTCACCTGCTGAAAGAGGTGACCGACGTCGTCGCGGCGAAGCAGTGTGAACTCGCGGTCCTGGTGCCGCCCGCGACGATGGGGCACGTCGAGTCGATCGCGGGCAACCTCGAAAAGATGCCGCCGAAATCGACGTACTTCTATCCAAAGCTGCTGAGCGGGCTGGTGTTTCACTCGCTGAAGTCGAATTGATCGGGCTTCGTTTAGGCGACCGGCAGAAGTAAAAATACCACGACGCGGAGCGTCGTGCCACATTGTGGCACGACGCTCCGCGTCGTGATTGGTACATTTGCTTTTGCCGGTCGCCTTAGCGCCCGCGCGGCGCCGTGCGGGCGCTAAACGAGGACAAGAAAATCAGCGCGGCTTTGCGCGCTTCTTGCCGCCGCGCAGCATGCGGATGAACGGCGGCACGAGGTGCGGGTCGAACTGCGTCGTCATCCCCTCGTGCAGGATGTTGAGCGCATCGTCTTGCGTCATGGCGCCGCGGTAGGCGCGTGAACTCGTCAGCGCGTCATAACAGTCGGCGACGGTGATCATGCGGGCGAGGAACGGGATCTGTTCGCCCTGCAGGTTGTCCGGGTAGCCGCCGCCGCCGAAGCGTTCGTGATGGCTGCGAATCGCCGAGAGCACGGTGCGATTGCGGACGATCGGCCGGAGAATCCGCTCGCCGATGACGGGATGTTCCTTGACGAGGTCGAACTCGTCCTCGGAGAGTTTGGCCGGCTTGTTGAGAATGCCCTCGGCGAGTCCGACTTTGCCAATGTCGTGCAGTTTGGCCGCCAGGTTCAGGCGTTTCTTGCTGTGGTCGTCGAGGCCAATGTAATTCGCCAGTTGCATGGCGTATTTGCAGACGCGCAGCGAATGGCCGGAGGTGTAGGAATCGCGCGCCTCGAGCGTGCGGACCAAGCTGGTGATGGCGGAGAAGAAAGTGTGCCGGAGCCGGTGCGTCTGCTTGTGGACGATCGATTCGAGATGATGGCGATGGCGTTGCTGTTTGCGGCGCATCTGCTGGCTGTACCAGGTCGCTTGCAAGGCGTGATGAAATTCGTCGATGTGGACCGGCTTGAGGAAATAGTGTTGCACGCCGGCGCTCATGCACTGCAAGAGTCCCGCTTCGTCGGCGCCGACGGTGACGACGATGATGTCGATGTCGGGCCAGCGCTGGCGGATTTCCTGCACGAGCCAGACGCCGCCGTTGCCGGGCATGCACAGATCGGTGACGACGAGCGGCGTCGGCTGGCGTTCGAGCATCTCCAGCGCGGACTCGGCGGTGGTCGCCGTCTGGCAATCGAAGTGAAAGGACTTCGCCGCCCGCATGAGAATATCGAGCGCGGCGGGCTCATCATCGACCAGGGTAACGCAGCGGCGCAGAGCAGTTTTGTCGCTCACGGGAACTCCTCATGGGAATCCGCCTCATCTCCGACGTGTGATGATAATGCAACAGGTCGAAGTCATGCAACAAGCTGCGCAACATTTTCCGTAAATACCGGCGGAAGCTGGTGGGGATTTGCCGATTGTGACGAATAGGCCGAAAATGCGTGGTCGGGCGAGCCAGGAGCGTGAGCGACTGGAGTGAACGGTGGGTGGATTTAATCCGGTCGCTCACGCTCCCGGCTCTCCAGAGCCTCCTGGCGCGCGAGATCGGCGTACGGCTTGCGGTACAGCCACCACAGCGTCCCGGCCGCCGTGGCGAGAGAGAAACCGATGACCCAGGGCCAGGCATCGTGAACCAGACCGGGCAGCGTTCCCTCCGAATAGCGCGACAGCGGGATCAGGGCGATCAGCACGCTGTTGTGCAGGATGTGAAATGAAATCGCCGGCCACAGACTGCGGCTGCGGATCGTGATCAAGCCGAGGACGACGCCCAGCAAGAACGTCGGCACGAACAAGAACACGTTCAGGTGAAACAGGGCGAAGAAGAAGCTGCTCAGGAGCACGGCGTTGCGCGGCCGAAAGCCGTGATGCAGGCCGCGCAGGATGAACCCGCGAAACGCAACCTCCTCACAAAAGGCCGGCACCAGGGCGAAGGTCAGCAGATAGACGCCGAGCTGGTCGGCGCCGAGGTCGCTGCGTTCACGGATGGCGCGCAGGATTTCGATGAGCGGATGCACCCCGTGCAACAGGTTGGGAAACCAGATCGCGACCGCCTGCGTCAAGCCGATCATCGACGGCAACAATAGCAATGCCAGAAGCATCGCCAGGCTCGTCTCGCGTCCGCGCGGCCAGCGCAGGTACAGCGCGGACGCCGGCTGGGTGTTCAACAGCAGCACCATGAACAGCGGGGGCATCGCGACCAGCGCGACCTGCGTGATCGCCGTGCGTGCCGCCAGCGACCATTGACCGCCCAATCCCAGCGACAGCCAGCGCAGGCCGATCACCACGCCCAGGCAGAAAAACGCCTGGCCGGTGGTGGGCAGTGCCTCCTTGTCGCGAAACAGCCGCTTGAGCCATAGGCCGATGTCGAGCCGTTCCGCCTCCCGGAACAGCACTTCCTCACGGTTGAACTGCTCGATGGCCCAGCGCAGCGCGAGCCAGCTATACACGCCGATCGGCATCAGCACCGGTGCGAAATACGCCCACGGGATTTCCATGACGCTCGCCGCTGTCATGAGCCGTTGCATCAGCAGCGCGACCCCCGTGACCGGCACGAGACTGTAGAATGCGTTCAGCTCGACGCCGGGCGCCAGCGTCAGGAAGATCAACGGCATCGTCAGCACGAACAGCGGCATCAGGTAATACTGGCCTTCCTTCGAGCTGCGGGCATAAGCGCCGATCGCCAGCGCCAGCGCGCTGAAGAACGCCGACTGCGGCAACGACAGCACCACGCACCAGAGCAGGGCAGCGATCGAAATTCCCCCCTGCGGCATGTAAGCGGAGAACTGCGCGGTCGTGATCCCCATGCTGAGCAAGTTGAGCAGGGCCGTCGCGGAGCTGAAGACCCAGATCGTCAGGAATTTGCCGAGCACGATCTCCTCGCGGCCGGCCGGCGTGATCAGCAGCGTCTCCATGGTGCCGCGCTCCTTCTCACCGGCACACAGATCGACGGCCGGATAGAGCGCGCCGGCCAGCGACGACGCTTGATTCCGCGGGCTGGCGCACCTCGAACGGATCGAGAAACTCTTCGGTGAAGCCGCGGCGGGCCAGGCGGACCTTTTTTAGCTCGTGCTTCCAGGCGTCGAGGAGCGGCGTCAGGCGGCGCAGTGCGAGCCGCGAACGATCGTCGTCGCGGCGCACGTGAACCTGGATGGCCGGGCGCGGCGGATTGCCGACCGCCTCGGCATCGGTGAGCTTGACGAAGAAATCGTCGGGGACTTCGAGAATCAAATCGACCTTGCGATCGCTCAGAAGAGCCGGGTCAGCATTGCTGAGGAACTCGATGTCGAAGCGAGCCTGGGCGGCCCATTCGCGCGCCGTCTTGCGCGGGACCTTCGCATCGAAAACGGTGAAGTGGCCATCTTCGATCAGCAGCGGATAGTCAAGGTATGCCCGGCTGGCGTGCGTCAGCGCACAAACGCCCGCCGCGTGCGGCATGTCGAAGCCCGGCAGCGCCGCCGCGAACCAGGCCGCCGCGGGCGCAACGTGGCGACCGGCGTTGGCAGGCTCCCGCCGCGGAAAATCCTTGACGTCGGGCGACCCGCTGACCACGCCGATCACGCTCGGCTTTTCCGTAAATCCGACCGCAAATTGCAGGACGGCAAAACCGAGCAGGGGATAGAGGATCAGCGGCAAGCCCAGGATCACCAGCAGCGTACGCCGGTCCCGCAACTGATCGCGCATCTCCCGAAGCCAGATCGTGCGTATGATGGACCAGCGCATGGATACCGTTGTTGCTCCAGGCTCGACGTAAATTGCAACATGCGACTTGCAGATTGCAGATTGCAGATTGCAGAATGAAGTTTGCAAATCGAGCGGTATTCAATTCTGCAATCTGCAATCTGCAATCAATTTCATTTCAGTCCCTTGCCGCCCCACATTTCTTCCTCGCCGAACGGGTGCACCGAGCCGGTCGGCTTCGGTTTGGGCAGGCTCTTGAGGATCGCATCGGCCAGGAAAATATCCTGGCGCGTCGTGATCTTGATGTTGGTCGTCGCACCTTCGACGATGTGGATCGCATAGCCCGCGGCTTCCATGAGCTGGGCGTCATCGGTGAAATTGGCGCCGAGCTTCGTGCGGTTGTCGTAAACCTCGACGAGCCAGTCGCGGCGAAAGACCTGCGGCGTCTGCGCCAGCCACAACCCCTGGCGCGGCTGCGTGCCTTGGACCTGCTTGTTCGCATCGACGCGCTTGATCGTGTCGCTGATCGGCACCGCCAGCATCGCCGCCCCGGTTTTCTCGGCCTTGGAGAAAACCTCATTGACGAGCGATTCGGTCAAGCATGGCCGAACCGCGTCGTGGACGGCGATGTATTCGACCTCCGGCTTGACCAGGGCCAGCGCGTTGGCGACCGATTCGAAGCGCTCGGCGCCGCCGTTGGCAATCTGAATACTCATGAATGCCAGGTTGGCGCCGAAACGGCGGCGAAACATGTCCTGATCTTCGGGCGCGATGACAATGATGCATTGCGCGACGTCCTGCCGATTGATAAACAGCTCGACCGAGCGCAGCCAGACGGCCCGGCCATCGAGATTCGTGAACGGCTTCTTCTCCTTGTCGCGAAATCGCGAAGACTTGCCGGCAGCAGGAAAGATCACGGCAAACTGGGACATGGCGCCCTCCGCTGGGATTGCAGATTTGAAGTCGCAATCGGCAATCTGCATTCTGCAATGGTGTCTATCCTATCGCGCGGCCTGTGCTCTCTGCCAGTTTTTGCCGAACCGTGGCGGATTTGGTGAGGTGGCCGCGCAGCGAGGATTCTTCCTGTTGCAGGATCTCGTCGACGCTCTGGACGACCTGTTCGGTCGATTGCAGGAAGTCGTGCAGCCGCTGGAGGCGAACGTTCCACTGGGCGATTGCTTGCCGATGCTGGTCAGCGAACGAATCGAGTTCCAGGTGCGTCAGGTGCGCGATGCGCGTATCGGCCAGCGCGATGGCGTGATCCAGTCGGCGATGGACTTCGTCGAGGATCGTGGCCCAACCGGCCGGCAGCGTCGATGTCTCCGAGGACATTGGCGTTCTCCGTGTACATGCTTGCATCTGATTTTGGGAGGAAGGGGAATACTCCAGGACGCTTCCGGGTGCAAGCCGGATTTCTTTCTTCGTTTAGCGCCCGCATGGCGCCATGCGGGCGCTAACCCGGACTTCTCACCACGGATTGCACGGATGGGCACGGATAAGAAACCAACGGTGCGAATGAGTAAATCCGGTGGATCGTCAAGAAACAGTGTGTTGGTGATTCGCTATTCTCAAACTCTTCGCAAGTCATTATGGCTCTTTCCCATCCGTGTTATCTGTGCAATCCGTGGTGAAAATTCCGAGCTAAACGAAGAAAGAAAATGGGCGAATCTGCTCTTGCACGATTCAAGCGTCGCGTTATAGTCCCGCACCCGAATTCACGGATTGAGGAGATACCCCATGTACGTCGCATGCTCGACGCAATGCTTCGCGCGGTTGCCGCTGGAACGGGCGCTGCGTTTGATGGCGGAGCTGGAATTCAGTAAGGTGGACGTCGCGATTCACGAGAGCGGATCGCATCTGAAGCCGTCCGAGGTTGCCCGGGACGTCGCCGAGGCTGCACTGCGCATCCGCATCGGACCGAGTCTGTCGCCGGCGGCATTCAGCGTCGAGTTCGATGTGCAGAGCGACGACGAATACCTGCACCAGCTCAAGGCGATCTGCAAGCTGGCCCGCATGACCGCGGTCACGCTGCTGTGCATTCCCGCGTCGGCCACGGGCGTCGGCCTCGATGCCGAGGTCCAGCGCTTGCGGCCTCTCGTGCAAATGGTCGAGACGGAAGGTCTCGTCCTGACGGTGCCCACGCGCATCGGCACGCTGACCGAGTTGCCCAGCACCGCCCGCGACCTGTGCGAGCGCGTTCCCGGCCTTGGGTTAACACTAGATCCGAGCCATTACATCAACGGCCCGCACCAGGGGGGCGCTTACGACGAGCTGTTCCCCTACATCCGCCACGTCCACCTGCGCGACACCGGCAAGGCGCCGGGCAAGCTGCAAGTGCGCGTCGGCCAGGGCGAAGTCGAGTATGGCCGCATCATCTCGCAGTTGCAGCGGCAACGCTACGATCGCCTGCTGAGCGTCGCGTTGTACGACGTCGCCGAGGCCCCGTTCGCGATGGAGACGGAAGTGCGAAAGCTGAAGTATCTGCTGGAAAGTCTGGTGTAGGTGAATGTCAGAGCCTGCAGCGTAAGCGAAGTGATTGCAAAATCCTTCGCTTAGGCGACCGGCAAAAGCAAATGTACCAATCACGACGCGGAGCGTCGTGCCACAATGTGGCACGACGCTCCGCGTCGTGGTATTTTTTCTTCTGCCGGTCGCCTTACGCTTCAGGCTCTGATGGATCGCTCACTTCGGTTTCTTCTTCAACACGAGCACGCTGTACGCCTCGGTTTCCTTCCCTTCGAAGACGGTCGGCCGATCCTTCTTGTCTTCGTTCAGGACAAACTTGAGCTGATCCTTGTCGAACGCATAAATGCCGGGTTCCGTCTTGCCCTTATCCTCGCCGACCAGGTAGGTGAAGTCGATCTGCCGCGGCGTCTTGGTCGAATCGAGCTTGATCTGGTACTTCACGACGACCTTGCCCTTATCGAACGCAGTGAACGTGTCCTTTTCGATCGTAAATTCCAGAAGTTTGGTCTCGTCGGCTGCAATCGGCTTGCCTTTTTCGTTCAGGGAGACGACGACCCACGTGCCCTGCATGCGGTCGAGATCGCTCGGTTCGCCGGCGCGCAAGAGCGCGATGCCGGCGACGAGGAATGGAGTCAGACAAGCCAGGTACTTCATGGGATCGCCTTAAAAGGTCCGTCTTCCGCTTGCGGCTTAGCGTTCGCATGGCGCCACGCGAACGCTAAGCCGCAAGCGGCATCTTCCTATTCTTTCGACCGTTGCAGCACGACAAGCCACAGTTCGCTGTTGGGGCGCGACAGGAATTCGTTCGGGCGGGCTGCATCCTTGTTGGCTTGGATACAGATTCTCAGCTTGTCGCCGTCGATCTCGTAGATGCCGCGATCGATGCGGTTTTTCTGCGGTCCGACTTTGAGGGTCACGTCGATTTCTTTGATTTTCTTGGTCGGATCGAGGCGGAAGCTGAAGTTCTCCGCCGTCTTGCCGCCTTCGCGGATGAGGATGGCGTCGTCCCGAAAGATGAGGTAAAGCTCCTTGAGATCGTCGGCCGGCACCTTTTCTCCCTTGCTGATCGACTCGACGACCTTCCACGTTCCTTGCAGCGAGGCCTTGTCTTTCTTGATGGCATCGCCCGCTTCGCCGGCCGCGGAAATCAACACGCCGGCGATGATCCAGGTAGCGAGACTATTCATGGGGAATCTCCTTTGCACCTGATTTTATGTTCGGTTGCCGTGCACGCCAATGGAAATAGATTAGCAACGGCGGTTTACGTTTAGCGCTCGCATGGCGCCATGCGAGCGCTAAACGTAAACCGCCAATGCGCCACAATTCATCAAGGAGAACATCATGGCTTACACCTTGCCGAATCTGCCGTACGCAGCCAACGCCCTGGAACCGCACATCGACACGATGACGATGGAAATCCACCAGGGTCGGCATCACAAGGCCTACGTGGACAACCTGAACAAGGCGCTCGAAGGCCAGGCCGCACTGGCGAGCAAGCCGATCGAGCAGCTTTTGCGCGAGATCAATCAAGTGCCCGAAGCGATCAAGCAAGCCGTCATCAACAACGGCGGCGGGCATGCGAATCACTCGATGTTCTGGGAGATCATGGGCCCCAAGGCGGGCGGCGATCCGAGTGGTCCCCTGGCCGACGATATCAAGGCGACGTTCACCGACTTCGCCACGTTCCGGACGCAAGTGAAGGATGCCGGCGTCAAGCGCTTCGGCAGCGGCTGGTCCTGGCTCGTCCTCGCCGACGGCAAGCTCAAGATCGTCAGCAGCGCCAATCAGGACAGCCCGTACATGACCGGCCAGGCCCCGATCATGGGCGTCGATGTCTGGGAGCACGCCTATTACTTGAAGTATCAGAACAAGCGTCCCGATTATCTCGACGCCTGGTGGAACGTGGTCAACTGGACCGCCGTCGGCGAACGCTATGCGAAAGCGAAGGCGGGGAAACTGTAACGATGGTCGCCGCTTGTCGTTTAGCGCTCGCACGGCGCCGCGCGAGCGCTAAACGCAAGCGGAATTAGCGCTGTCCCTCCGTCGGCTGCACGCGGCGCATGAAGATTTGCAACAACCCGCGCTGCCCCGTCGGAACAGACCCCATCGGCTCAATGGCGGTCGGAGTCGGCGCCGCCAGGCCGAACGAC
Source organism: Planctomycetota bacterium (assembly GCA_016200155.1). GTDB lineage: Bacteria > Planctomycetota > Planctomycetia > Gemmatales > Gemmataceae > SIAQ01. The sequence goes on from JACQFG010000321.1 coordinate 15,957, forward strand.
GTCGGCGTCGCTCGCGGCGTACCAACCTCTTTTCCCTGCATCGACTCCGGCAGCTTCTTCGGCTCCGGCAGCGGCACGGGACGCTCCGGCGGTTCCGGGCTCTGCACTCGACCCTGACACATCGACAGTGCATGGGTCGCCGCGTGCTTCACGCGCGGCGACGTCTCCACAGGATTGCCATCCTTGTCACTGCCGGTCACCGTCAGCATCAACGCTTCGACGGTGCCGCGCGTACAGCAGCAGCCGTTGCCCATTGCCAGGGCGGCTTCCAGGCGCACGCATTCATTGCGGTCGGTTCGCAGCGCCTTGATCAGCGCTTTCTCCGCTTCCGGAAAACGATTGCAATCGACGGTGCCCAGAAACCGCACGTCGGCGCGGCGAGCTTTGGCTTCCATTTCATCTTGCTTGATGCGCGCCGCCGCTCCGGCGGGACTCTCGGCGGACTTGGCGAGATCGGCAGGGTTCGGCATGTTCGCCGTCGGACAGATCGGCTTCATCCCGGTCATCGCCCGCATCGGACTCATCATGGAGCCCATGTATTGGCCGACGAACGACTTGCAAATCTTGTCCTTGCACTTCTCGCACGATCCCGGCGGCGGGCACAGAAACGTCCACAGGTTCGCCGGCTGAGCGGGCGTCGCCGGCGCCGTCGGCACTGCCGGCACGGCAGGCGGAGTCGGCACTCCTTGAGCAAGGGCGACTCCCGTAAGTCCGCTCCATACGCATACGATCCAGCAAGCCAGCTTGCAGCGCATGACAACACCCCCGTGTTTGCGTTGCGTGATTCGTCCCCGGAAAAAGAGACGCCCGTATAGCCTGCGATGGGCGAACCGTCAAGAGCGGTTACGCTGCGCAAGTGCAATTGACAGGGCACGACAATCGGCTTATACGACCCGCTCGCGTTCTGTATTCTTGAGCGATTGCGTCTCGATCCTTCGGCTTGTGCCAGGGATCCGCGTTCTGTTTCGGGCCTGGCTCCGAAATGGAAAGGGGAGGCGAGGACGATGGGTTTCGTCGGTGCTGCCATTGCCGAGCGATTGCGGACTCGCTTGCCGAGTTTGCTGATCGTTGGCGCGATCGTCGTCACGATCGCGGCAGCCGGACTGTCGCGGCATGTCTTCGCCCAGGAGAAATCGCCGCCGCGAATCGTTCTGGGGCAGCCAAGCGAGCCCGCGAACGCCAGCAAAATGAATGACGCGCCGAACATCGAGCTTCCGAGCGCCCGATTCGGTGAAATCGAGCGGTCCCCGAAGTCGCCGCTTGGCCTCAAGGGACCGGTGGCGACGTCATCGGGAGTAGAGAAGAGGCCGGCGCCGGTCTCGCCGAATGAGTCGATCGGCATCGTGACGTACGAGCCGGTCACCTTGACGTTCCCGCCGCCTTCGCCGCTGCCGCTGCTGCCGACGCCGCAGTCTCTCGGATTCCCGCCGACCCCGCCGGAGTTCGTCGGTTCGCACGAGGTGACCACGAAGCTGCTGCCGGCCGTGTCGGATAGGCCGCCGCAGCCAAGTTGGCCTGAGATTGTCCCCGCTGCCGTCCGGCCCGAGACGTCAAGCGGCGTGGACGTGGTGGTGCCGGCATCGGCGCAGTCCTGTCCGCACTGCGGTCGGCATGGCGCATTGCCTCCGGGCGATCCGCTGGCGCCGGGCCGATGCGTCGGCTGCGGCCACGGCGATTGCGTGCCGGGCCGACGGCCTTGCCATCCGTGCGAGTCGAAGACCGTGCTGGGCGCCTTCTTCTGCGATCTCTACGAGTGCCTGTGCTGTCCCGATCCGTGCTATGAGCCCAAATGGATTCCACTCGCCGATGCCGCCTTCTTCGCCGACGGCGTGCGGCCGGTCTCGCAAACGCGGTTCACCTGGGACTCGGCTCACAACTTCCAGTTTCCCGATCGATCCGAGTTCTTCTGGCCACGCGCCGACGGCGGCGGCAAGGGACCCAAGCCGATCGCTCCCTTCAAGGGTGAAAAAGGCCTCAAATACAATCAGCTCACCATGTACACGGAAACAGCAATCGGCGGGTTCTCAACCTTCACGTCGATTCCGTATCTCGCCATGGACCCGATTCTCGCCAGCCACGCTGCCGGTTTCGGCGACATGACCGTCGGCACGAAATCGCTGCTCTTCGACTGCGAGCTGCTGCAGATCAGCTTTCAGTTCCGCACGTACATCCCGATCGGCAACTTCTTCAAGGGCCTCGGCACCGGCCATACCACACTGGAGCCGTCGCTGCTTTATGCGCTGAAGCTGTCGCAAGACACCTACTTGCAAGGCCAACTCTCCGAGTGGATCCCGCTCGGCGGCGACCCCGGCTACTCGGGCAGCGTCTTCTATTCGCACACCAGCCTCAATCACGTGCTTTGCCGCATCACGCCGGACGTGCCGATCATCGCGACCTTTGAAGTCAACACCTGGTCGTTCCAGGATGGCGCGTACACCGATCCGACGCTCGGCGCCTTCCAGAAATCGAGCGGCGAAACCTACGTCTCGCTCGGACCCGGCTTGCGGCTCTTCGTTTGCGATCGCGTCGATTTCGGCGTCGGCTCGGCGTTCGCGGTGACACGCCATCACTTCGCGCAGACCGTGGTGAGTTCGGTGTTCCGCGTCCGATTCTGATTGCCGCTTGCGGCTTTGCGTCCGCGTGGCGCCGCGCGAACGCTAAGCCGCAAGCGGCGAAGTCATCCCGCGGCGGCGACGATCTGGGCCGCGACGCGATGCACTTCCTTCGTGAAGCGATGCTCCGGATAGCGCAGCACGAACAGGCCGCTGCTGCCGAGCAGCATCATCTCCTCGGTCAACGGAAAGATGCCCGCGACCGGCGCCTGATAGGTGTTTTCGACCAGCTTCTTCATGGCGACGAAGTCCATCGACGGCAGCGCCTTGTTGACGATCAGCAGCATCTGCGCCACTTTCAGCTTGCGGGCGACCTCGACGGTGACGGCGCTGCCCTGGAAGTCCTGCTGGTCGGGGCGCAGGATCAGCACGAACACATCGGAGATCGCGATCGACAACAGCGTTTCCTCGTTGAGGCCGGGGTGCGTGTCGATGAACAGGTAGTCGAGCTTGAAGTGCTCGCCGAGGTCTTGCAGGCCGTCGTTGAGGCGGTTGACGTCATAGCCTTCGCGCAGAATCTTGGCGATCTCGCCGGCGTTCATGCTGGACGGGATCAAGTAGATGGCGCCGCCGCGGGCGTTGATTTCCGGGATCGGGAGGTGATGTGCGGTATCGTCGATGGCGCAGCGGTTCCACAGATAGTCGTTGAGCGAGCGCGTAATCTTGCCGGCGTCGAGCTGAAAGAGGATGTGGATGCCGGGGGACTGAATGTCGGTGTCGATGATGCCGATGCGTTTGCCGGTCATGGCGATGGCGCAGGCGAGGTTGGCCGTCAAATTCGATTTGCCGGTCCCACCGCGATAGGAGTGCAGAGAAACAATCCGCGTCATGGTGCGTCGCTCATGGGTGGTGCGGCACGTCGGCGCCGTTCCTTGGCTTCTTGCGCCTTGCGGGCGGCGCGTTCTATGGCAAGAAAATACTCCGACTCCGTGACCTCGGCAACCGATTGTTTCTTGCGGGACTCGTCGATCTCGATCTTGAGCTGCTGCACCTGCATCTGCAACCGCTCTTCACGCGCCTGCACTTCTTGCCCCATGCGTTGAAACACGCGCGCCAGCCGGCCCAATTCGTCGCCGCGCTGCGCCACTTCTTGCAAGCTGCTTGCATCGAACTTGCCCGCTTCGACGGCGCCCGCGGCCGTGGTCACTGCCGTCACCTGACGCAGGTAGTCCAGCTCCTGATCGCGCAGGCGTTTCTTCTCCAGACACGCGCCGACGCGAGCCCGCAGCAGCACCGGATCGAACGGCTTGGGCAGATAATCCTCCGCCCCCATCTCGATGCAGCGCACCACACTCTCGATCTCGTCCAGCGACGAAATCATGATGATCGGCAGATCGCGCCCGCTCGCCGTCGCCTTCACTTGCCGCAACACCTCGAATCCGTCGACCTCCGGCATCAGGATGTCGAGCAGCACCAGGTCGAGCCCGCCCTGACCGATTCGATCGAGCCCTTCGCGGCCATTCGCTGCCTGGCTGACGGTGTAGCCCTCGCCCTCCAGGCGGCGCTGCAACATGGTGCGGTTGTTCTCGACGTCATCGACGACCAGGATGCGGCCGGACCCCGCCGTCGGAGAGGTTGAGTCAGGTTTTGTGGCGTACGACTCTGATCGTGCGGGTTCGCCAACGGGTTCAACGACACGATCGGAGTCGGGTTTCGTGGCGTACGATTCCGATCGTGGGGGTTCGACGACACGATCGGAGTCGTGTCCCACGAGCCGACTGCCTGCGAAAGCTCGTAACTGATGGATCGCCCCGAGAATCTTGTGCAAATCGGCGGCGTCCTGTTCTCGGCCAAGTTGCTGAGTTTGTTCCAGTATCGCCTTCGTCCTGTCAAGCAAGGTCTGCGAGAGACCGCCGATCTGATCGGCCAGCGCCTGGCAATCGATCAACGTGACATCGGTCCGGCCCGGCGCGAGATGCCTGCCGATCGCGTCCAGCAGCGCCTTGCCGAGCCCATGGATTTCTTCCAGGCCCGGAGCCAACGCCTCGACGCCGTCGTCCTGCACCGCTTCGAGAATCATCTCGCTGAAGCCGAGGATGTGATTCACGAACGTGCGCAAGTCGTGGCGGACGTGGGAGACCAAATCCGGTGGCAGAGGTGCGTCGTTCATGGAGCGGTGTTCTTCTTGAGCAGCGTGTCGATCTTTTCGAGCAAGCGCGGCAAATCGATCGGCTTGGTGTCGTAATCGTCGCAGCCGGCCGCCAGGGCCTTGTCGCGGTCCTCGCCCAGGGCATGCGCGGTCAGAGCGATCACGGGAATCTTGGCGGTCGGTTCGTCCGCCTTGATGCGGCGCGTCGCTTCCAGGCCGTCGAACACGGGCAGACTGATGTCCATGAGAATGATGTCGGGCTTTTGGGCAGTTGCCATGGCGACGCCTTCCGCCCCATCGACGGCGATCGCCACCTCGAACCCCTTGCGGATGAGCCGGCGCGACAGCATGTCGCGGTTCATTTCGTTATCTTCAACGAGAAGCACCTTGGGCATCGCCAAACTCCTTTCCATCGAGTGTTATTGTAGCATTGACGTTGATCTTGTGAGCGATTTTCGCCATATTGTTATCCTTGTGCCGCTTGCGGCTTAGCGTTCGCGCAAACACAGGGCCACGCATGCAAGATGACCTGACTGACCTGGTGCATTCCATCCTGCAGCACGGCATTCAGCTCAAGAAACGCCTGATGCGCGGCGAACCGCTCGTCCTCGAAAATGAACAGGCGATCTTGAAACGAATGCTGCTGACCGAGGCCGACGCGCAGCGCTGGTCCGATTATGGCGGCGAGCCGTTCGCGGCCCAGGCGGCGCCGGCGTCACGCTTCCTCGGCATTCGCTATGCGCTCGTCTGCTGGCTCGACGAGATCTTCCTCGTCGATTCTCCCTGGGACTCGCGCTGGAACGAAAGCAAGCTCGAACTCGGACTCTATGGCTCCAACGATCGCGCCTGGCGCTTCTGGGATCAGGCTCGCCTCGCGGAAGCCCGGCCGACATCCGACGCCCTCTCCGCGTTCTTCCTGTGCGTCATGCTCGGCTTTCGCGGCGACCTGGGCGAGCACCCCGATCAACTTCAGGCCTGGGTCGAGAGTTCCCGCCGCCGTTTGACGCGCAGCGACGGGCCGCAATGGGTTCGTCCGCCGGAGATCACGCCGGTCACGAACGTTCCGCCCCTACGTGGCCGCGAGTCGCTGCGGCGCATGATCTTCTCTGGCGGGGTATTGCTGCTGATCCTGTTCCCGCTGCTGGCATTCTTCCTGGTGTTCCTGTTCGTGCAGCCGCGCGATGTGCCGTTCCGAGCCGGCAAATCGCCGAGCCAGCAGACGCCGGCGAAAACCGACAGCAACGCGTTTCCCGGTGAGACACCCTGATTCAGCCGCTTGCGGCTTAGCGCTCGCATGGCGCCATGCGAGCGCTACGCCGCAAGCGGCAGAATGGAACCTTCCATGCTGAAACTGCTCGCCGATGCGATGACGTGGCTCCTGAAGGCGCCCTTCACCGTCATCAACTGGGTCAATCAGGTCTTCCTCCAGCGCACCGCGACCAGCAAGGCGATGTCCGGCGTCGAGGGGGAACTCAAGCCGCTCTCCAAGGCCAAGCAGTTCTTCATTTTCGTGGGCAAGGTTCTGCTCGTGCTGCTGCTCGTCGCCCTGTTCGTCGGAGTTCTTTTTTTCCTGTGGTGGCTGAACGACGTGCTGAGCCTGGAGCGATTTCTCGGCGGTCCCTTGCCGATCTTGCGGCCGTACTGGCTGATCGTGCTCTTCCTGCTCTTTCTGGCGAGCTGCTTCGTCGGCTTTCGCCTGTATCGCTCGCTGGGCCCGGACCGCGACGTGATCGAGTTCGCCGACATCGAGGAAGCGTGGGTAGAGGCGCAGGCGGCGCTCATCGAGGCGGGAATCGACATCACGTCGGCGCCGCTATTCCTGGTGCTGGGCCGAACGATGAGCAACCCGCATGCGTTCCTGTCGTCGTCGCGGCTGACGTTTGCGGTGCAGCAAGTGCCGCTGCGGGCGAAGGCGGCGTTGCAGGTGTATGCGAACGCGCAAGGGATCTACGTGCTGGCCTTAGATGCGTGCTTGCTGGGCCGGCAGGCGGAACTGCTCGCCGAGGCGCTGGCCGCGCCGCCGGTGGACGAGCCGAATTTGCCATTGCACACCGTTTTCGACGAACCACCGGAAGTGAAGGACGACGTGCCTGCTCCAGCGCCGGCGCCGCCTGCGACGCCCAACTTGCTGGCCGATCTCTCGGCGGCCGACGCGATGCCCGGTGCAGCGACGGCCACGATGCCATGGGTGACGGATCGTGGCAAGGCGCGCATGCCGTCGCTGCTCAAGCGCACCGAGGACGTGGACACGTACCAGCGTCGCCTGGGATTCCTGACGCGTCGCCTGGTGAAAGCCCGCGCTCCCTACTGTCCGCTGAACGGCGTGCTCGTGGTATTGCAGTTCGACGCTCTCGACAACGACGAGGACGCCAGCCAGATGGCGACGCTGTGCCAATACGACCTACAGGTGGTTCACGATGTGGCCCGGACGCGCTGTCCGCTGGTGGTGTTGACGTCGGACCTGGAGACGGCGCCGGGGTTCGCCGCTCTCGGCGCGTCGCTCGATTTCGAGCGCCGGCAGCGTCTGTTCGGCCAGGACTTGCCGTTGCAGCCGGACCTCAAGCCCGAAGAGCTGCCGCTGATGCTGACCAGCAGCTTGCGTCACTTCAACCAGGCACTGGCGCAGTGGATCCTCCGGTTGTTCCGCGTCGAGCAGGCCGAGGGAGAGCTTGCCACGACGTGGACCGCGGCCAACTCGCAGCTTTACGAAATTCTTGACGCGATTCGTCAGCGCGAGAAGGGACTGGAGCGCATTCTGACGCGCGTCATGGCCGGCGATGCCAAGCTCGAATTCATGCTGGCGGGCTACTACCTGGCCGCGACGGGCACGAACGCCGAGACCGATCAAGCCTTCGTTCCCGGCGTATTCGGGCAACTCGTGCAGAGCCAGAATTGCGTCGCATGGACCGACGAAGGCCTGGCCGAGGAAGCCGACTACCGCCGCTGGACGACGTACGGCTACGCGGCCCTGGGCATCTTCTGCATCGCGGTCGGCGTGCTGCTTTATAGCCGCTGGCAGATGTTGCAGTGGTAACACGATTGCTCGTAGGGACAACGCTAACGTGATGCGTTTCGATTTGCCCGGCGCCAGCTCGATCTTGGCGGTGCCGGTCAGCTTCGAGCTGGACGTCGGCTTGGATGCGACGACGGTGTAGCGGCCCGGCGGCACGTTGAGGAACGCAAAGGCGCCGCCATCTCGGGTAATCTGCTCAGCCAACTTTTTGCCCTTCTCATCGAACAGCTCCACCTTGACACCGACCTGCGGCCGCGGGCCTTCGACAACGATGCCGTCGATCGTGCCGGGCGCGGTCTTCTCGGGATCGAAATCGACCAGGTCGATGGTGCGGTGCGCGAACGTGCTGAGATTGAGCCTGTTGGTGAATTGCACCGAGATGTCGATCGGGCCCTTGCGATCGGGCCAGTGCATCGGCGCGACCCAGACGTCCGGCTCGGTCGGCGAGGGCTTGGCGTCGATGCGCACGGTATTGGGCGGCAGCTTGCCGTCCTCGGTGGGCCGGCCCACGAAAAAGAACACCTCCTTGATGCCGACGCCCTGATCGATGCCAGTCGCCTTGAGCG
>JACQFG010000318.1 GCA_016200155.1 Planctomycetota bacterium
CGCTCCGCGTCGTGATTGGTACATTTGCTTTTGCCGGTCGCCTTAGCGCCCGCGCGGCTCTTGAGATCGGGCGGGCGCTAAACGAAGACAATTTGCTCATATCCTTCCTGAAAATGCTGCACCGCTTCATCGGGGTTCAGGTTGAACACGACGCGCCCCGTCGTCTGCCAGCGACCATCCTGAAAGAAGAACACCGCCGACGCGTTGCGCAAGTTACCGACGGCTTCAACGCCTTCCATGTCGCCGCCTTCGATCGCCTCGAAGGAGATCGTGACGCCGACGAGCGTCAGCAGTTGCCCAGTCTGCTTGTCGCGCAGCCATTCGATCAGATCGCTGAACTGGCATCTCGTCCAGCGCAGCCCGCGCGGTTTTCCCGATGCGGCGGCTGCGTCAAAGAACGCCGTCTGCAGACGGGAACGATCTTGCTGAAAGAGATCGCGAGCCTGTTGCGGGGAGATGCCGGTGGTACGTTTGCCGATGAACCAGAAAACAATCGCCAGCACGACGATGACGATCGTCACGCCGAGGAGTGATAGCCAGATCGCAATGGAATCCATGATGAGGCCTCGGCTCGCCGATGACGTCATTTCTCTTTATGATAACTGTCCGCCAACGTCATCCCGCCTTGGAGAATCCCGCCATGCATCGCTGTCTTGCCGGTCTCGTCATGCTGCTTTGCGTCACCACCGTTCACGCCGAGGATTGGCCCACCTGGCGTGGCCCGCGTCTCGACGGCAGTTCGCTCGAAAAGAACTTGCCGACCCGGTGGAGCGTCACGAAAGACCCGCAGACCGGCGCCGAGACGCTCGACAACATCGCCTGGCGCACGCCGATCGCCGGCATCGGGCATTCCTCGCCGATCGTCTCGGGCGATCACGTCTTCCTCACGACCTGTTTGATCGATTTACAGAAGCGCTTGCTCCTCTGCATCGACCGCAAGACCGGCAAGCAGCTCTGGGAACGCGAGGTCGCCGAATCGCCGCTGGAGTATCGCCACAAGCTGAACAGCCACGCCAGCGCCACGCCGGCCACCGACGGCAAGCTCGTCTACGTCTCGTTCCTGCGCCTGCGGAAAAAGACCGATAACGACGGGCCGCCCTCGAAGCCTCGCGAAAAGAGCCCGATCCCGGCCGACCTCGTGCCGGAGATCGTCGTCGCCGCGTATGATTTCGCCGGCACGAAAGCATGGGAGAAGATTCCGGGCCGATTCTACTCGCGCCACGGCTTTTGCAGCTCGCCGATCCTCTACAAGGACAAGGTGATCCTCAACGCCGACCAGGATGCCGAGGCCTACATCGTCGCTCTCGACAAGACGACCGGCGCCGAAAAGTGGCGCATCAATCGGCCCAATCGCTTCCGCTCCTATTGCGTGCCGCTGATCGTCGAGGCCGCCGGCAAGACGCAGATGGTCCTCTCCGGCAGCGAAACCGTCACGAGCTATGATCCCGAAAACGGCGCGCCGATCTGGATCATCAAGGGCCCGACCGAGCAATATGTCGCCTCGCTCGTCTATGGCGACGGCCTCTTGTTCCTCACCGCCGGCTTTCCCGATTACCACAACCTGACGATTCGCCCCGACGGCAAGGGGGACATCACCGACACGCATATCCAGTGGCACGAGAGCAAGACCGTCCACAAGAACGCCGCCTACGTTCCCTCGCCGCTCTTTGCGGATCGGCACTTCTACGTGATCTCCGACATCGGCTGGCTCTCGTGCTTCGAATCGAAGACCGGCAAACGCACTTTCATCGAAAAGCTCGGCAAACATCACAGCGGGTCGCCGATCCTCGCCAACGGGCACATCTATCTGACCGATGACCAGGGCGTCACCTACGTCCTCAAGACCGGCGGCGGCTCCGACGTGCTGAACCGCAACCCGCTCGGCGATGAGTGCTATTCGTCCCCCGCGGTGTCGCAGGGGCAGATCTTCATCCGCACGCTGCACAATCTGTACTGCATCGGCAAGAAGTGATCCGCCGCTTGCGTTTAGCGTTCGCATGGCGCCACGCGAGCGCTAAACGTAAACGGCATTACCCCGGCGCCGGCTTCTCACCGAACAGCCATTCGTGCCGCGTCCGCCGCGCCTGAATCAATTCCGCGCCGAAGAATAGAATCTGCGACGAATAATACACCCACACCAGAAACACGACCAGCGACCCCGCCGCTCCATACATCGACGCCGTGCCGCTGTAGACGATGTAGTAGCTCAGCAGCGACTTGCCGAGCATGAACAGAACCGCCGCGATGGTGGAGCCATAGGCGACGTAGCCCCACGGGATGCGTCCGCCCGAGAGGATGCGATACGACGCCGCGAACAGCAGCGTCAGGATGAAGAACGACGTGCCGATCTCGACCCAGTGCCAGTAATAATCGTCCGCAATGCGATGCTCCTCGACCGTCTTGCGCGCCATCGAGGCGACGAAGCCGACGGCAAGCGAGACGACGAGCATGGTCGCCGTCACGAGGACCATGACAAGAGAAAGTGCGTAATCCCAGAGCATCGCCAGCCAGCTATTGTCCTCGGGCGAATCGAGCTTCCAGATCGTCCGCAGCGAACTTCGCACGTGCAGGAACGCACCGAGGGCAGCGACCACCAGGAACGACACGCTCACCGTCGGCGTCCACATCGTGTCGTGCGGTTCGCCGGCAGTCTTCACCATCGATTCGACCTCCTTGGCGGCGTCGGCCCCCATCATCGTGCGCAGCGTCTTGCGCACCTCCCCCTTGGCCGCGTCCTCGCCGAAGATGGCCCCACACACATGAACCGCGATGAGAATGAGCGGCCCGACCGAGAAGAGAGCATAGTAGGAGAGCGCGGCGCCGAGCCGCATGCCGCCGTTCTCGCTCCACTTCTGCCCGGCCCGGTAGATGATGTGAAGGCTGGTCGTCAGGAACATGAGTGGGCCTCATACAAGTGTGAGCCCGAAGCGCAAGCGAGGGAGGATGCGGTCGCCCTCGCTTGCGCTTCGGGCTCAGACTGAAATTCACGACAGCAATTCAAGAAAAGCCGATGCATCCGCAAAATCACTCAGCATCAAATCCGGCCTGGCCTCGCGCAGATCGTCGCACGTGTGCACACCCGTGGCGACGGCGACCACCTTCGCCCCGATGGCGCGGGCGCAGCGGACGTCGAGCGGCGTGTCGCCGATGACCCAGATGCGTTCGCCCGGCACGTCGCCGCCCAGGTGGGAGCGCGTCGCCGCCAGGGCCTCGCGGGCCACGTCGTCGCGATCGAAGTGCAAGTCGCCGAAGCCGCCGAACGAGAAATGCTCGAAGAGCCGAAAGTGCCCGAGCTTGACGCGTGCCCCGGCCCGGATGTTGCCCGTCAGCAATCCGAGCGCGACATCGGTGCGTTTTCGCAACGCCTCCAAAAGCGTGAGGATGCCGGGCAGCACGCGGCCATGGTGGCGATTGAGACTGTCCGGCAAACGCGCGAGGTAGCCGCTCCGCAGCCGATCCCAGTTTGCCGGCGTCTCGTCGATGTCGTGCGCTCGCAGCAGATCGCGGGCAATCGCCCGGTCGGTGCGGCCGCTGTAGGGAATTTGCACGCGCAGGGCGACGCCGAATTCCTCGGTGAAGGCGAGTTCCAGGGCCGCCTTGCCCGCCCCGCCGCTGGCGAGAAGCGTTCCATCGATGTCAAAGAGGACTGCGATCATGCAGGCATTGTATCAAAATGGGCGGATCGGTATTCTTCGGTTTCTCCCGCCGCTTGCGGCTTAGCGTTCGCATGGCGCCATGCGAACGCTAAGCCGCAAGCGGCGGGAGAAACGAATCGAGACACGGAATGTCCATCGCCGTCCTTCACGACAGCCTCAGCGCCAGCCCCACCTGGCGGCAGTTCCAGAATGCGTGCATTTGGGTCGTCGGCATGATCGGCGTCGGCTGCGCGATCTACGGCGTCGAGACGCTGCTGCTGGATTGCGAACATCGCTTCGTCGAAAACCCTGCTGATGTAATGACCCGCGCGGTCGGCCTCGCGCACTTTTCGATCGGCTGGCTGTTCCTGTTCACTTCGCCGCGCTTGCGCAATCGCGCCGCCCTCGGCAGATTGACGTTCTGGACCTGCTTCGGCATTGCGTTTTGCTGGATCTTCGCGAACTACGGGGCCGACAAGAACCCGCTCCTCTTGATGGCGTTCTACAGCTTTTTCTTCATCCACGAGGTCTGCGACGAGGCGCATCTGTATCGCCACTCCGGTGAACTTCACGACGACGCAGCGCGAGCCGACCGGTTCCTGCCGACGCTTTGCTGGAGCATGTCGCTGCTGATGATGACGCTGCTGGCCGCCCTGCAGATCGCGCGCGGCCACGTCATCGGCCGGGCGGGCATGATGCAGCCGGTGCCGACGAGCTGGCTGCTGGCGGCCTCGCTCGGGATGAGTGTGCTCACCTGTTGGGCAGGTTGGCGAGCTATTCGGCTGGCACAGTCGCTTTATGGATCGATCCCGGAGGCCATCGCTCATTATCGGCCGCTGCTCGCCGTGTACGCCGGCATCAGTACGATCCTGCTCGTCGGTTCGCTGTTCGGCTCCGTTGGCGCGAACCTCGTCATTCTCGTTCACGGCCTGACCTGGCTTGTCTGCACGCAGCGCAAGCTGAGTGAACGCAACGCCCCTGTCACCGGCCTCTGGTCGTGGCTGCGCAACTCGCCGACCGGTTTCGTGACGCTGCACCTGTCGGTTACGGCGCTCGCCCTCGTCCTGTTCGCCCTGCGGATGCACTTGTGGGACCGCACGGGCTTCGTTTGCCATCTCGTGTCAAGGACATGGTTCCCGTACTGGAGCATCATGCACATCGCGATGGCGTTTTGGCGCACGAAATGATCATCACTCTCGATCCTCCGGCCGCGACGGCCAGGCCCAGCGATCAAAGAAAATCCAGATCACCCGCGCGTACCGCGTCACCACCGGCACGAACGGCACGAAACAGCCCGCCGCGATCAGCACGATCCAGCCGAGATCGAGCGTCGGCAACAACATGCTGCCGATCCACAGCCCGAACAGCAAGAAGACAATCGCCAGCCCATAGCTGACGTAAAGTGCGCCCATGAAGTAGCCAGGCTCGCGCTCGAATTGCAGGTTGCAGACGGGACAGCGCGGATTCATTTTCATGCCGCGCTCGTAGATTCGGCCCGCGCAGCAGTGCGGGCAACGCATGCGCAGCAGGGCGAGCCATTTTTGCGAGGCGGTCGGCGTCATTTCTTTTTTGATATCAATTCAGCAATGACCGCCGACACGACTTCGCCGGGAATTGCAAAACTCTC
>JACQFG010000319.1 GCA_016200155.1 Planctomycetota bacterium
AATGCAAAGTCAGATGGTGTGCCCAGTAGTGGTAGTGGGTAGTGGGTAGAATGGACCGGACCTGGGAGAAGGATTTCCCAGCCCGATGGGCTCCGCCTGACACCCCTTCGAGTTGGGGATTCCTCGCCAAGCAAATCGCAACCCATTATGGTCAGGCTGGTTGCGTCAAGAATAGGAGTTGCCACATGGAGAATTAGGCAAAATTCCTGTGATCACATTTCACGGCGCGCGGCAGCTTCGCCGCGCAAATCGGTCAGCCACTGGATCGAGTAGAAGAAGATCGGCGTCAGGAAGATGCCGAAGAGAGTGACGCCTAACATGCCGGCGAAGACGGCGATGCCGAGGGTTTGCCGCATCTCGGCGCCGGCGCCCTGCGAGAGCATGAGCGGGACGACGCCGAGGATGAAGGCGAACGAGGTCATGATGATGGGGCGCAGGCGGAGCTTGCAGGCTTGCAGGGTGGCCTCGAAGCGCGGGACGCCGGCCTCGCGCTGGGCCTTGGCGTACTCGACGATCAGGATGGCGTTCTTGCACGCCAGGCCGACGAGGACGACGAAGCCGACCTGCGTGAAGATGTTGATGTCGAGGTGGGCCAGGTGGACGCCTGCGACGGAGAAGAGCAAGCACATCGGCACCACGAGGATGACGGCGAGCGGCAACGACCAGCTCTCGTACTGGGCCGCCAGCACGAGGAAGACCAGGACGACGGCGAGGGCGAAGGCGAGCATGGCGGTGTTGCCGGTCTGCAGTTGCAGGTACGCCAGCTCGGTCCACTCGTAGCGCATGGCGGGGAGCAGCTCGGCGCGGGTGAGGGCTTCGGCGCCGGCGATGGCTTGCCCGGAGCTGGCGCCGGGCCCGGCCGACCCGCTGATCGCCGCCGCCGGGTACATGTTGTAACGCATCACCATCACCGGGCCCGTTGCGTCCTTCACCTTGGCAAACGTCGCGAATGGCACCATCTCGCCGCGGTCGTTGCGCACCTTCAACTGCTTCAGGTCGTCAATCTGCTTGCGAAAGTCGGCGGCCCCTTGCACGTTGACCTGCCAGGTTCGGCCAAAGCGATTGAAGTCGTTGACGTACAGCGAGCCAAGGTAGACCTGCAGCGTGCTGAAGATCTCGGTCATCGACACGCCCATGGCCTTGGCCTGTTCGCGGTCGATGTCGAGATAGAGCCAGGGGGTGTTGGCGCGGAAGCTGGTGAACATGGTGCGGACGCGGTCGTCGTCGTTCTGCCCGGCGACGATGCCGTCGGCGACCTGTTGCAGCGTGGGCAGGCCGAGATCGCCGCGGTCCTGGATCATGATCTTGAACCCGCCGGCGGTGCCGAGGCCGTCGACCGGCGGCGGCTCGAAGACGTTGATGATGCCCTCGCCGATCGCGTCCTGCAAGCGTTTTTCCAGGCTCGCCGCGATCGCCGGCCCGGAGCGCTCCCGATCAGTGCGCTGGTGGAAGTCGTCGAGCATCAGGTACATGGCCCCAAAGTTCGGCGCGTTGGCGTTCATCAGGATCGATTGCCCCGAGATCGCCACGGTGTGCTTGATGCCCGGCGTGTCCTTGGCGATGGCCTCGATCTTCGTCATCACCGCGCGCGTGCGCTCGGCGGAGGCGGCATCGGGGAGCTGTACGTTCACAAACAGGAAACCCTTGTCCTGGGCCGGGATGAAACCGGTCGGCGTGTTCGTGAACGCGACGTACGTCAAACCCAGCAGGCCGGCGTAGAGGATCAGCATCGGGATCGCCAGGACCAGGAGAACGCCGACGGCCCGCGTGTACATCCCGGTGGTGTAATCGAAGAAGACGTTGAACCCGCCGAACAGCTTGCCCAACAAGACATTGAGCGGCGTGCCGAGGACCCAGCCGACGCCGACGCCGACGGCGATGCCGACCGCGGACGTGATCCAGCCGGGCAGCGGCTCGCCCTGCTGCGAGCCCGGCATCGGCAGCCAGCCGTTGTTGATGAGCCATGGCAGCAGCCAGTCGGTCATCAGCACATACCCCGTCCATGCGCCGGCAAGCACGAACGCCATCCGCGGCAACGCCTGATACGCCCCCTTCGCGCGCGGCTTGAGCAGCATCGCCGACAAAGCCGGGCTCAGCGTCAGCGAGTTGAACGCGGAGATCAGCGTCGAGACAGCAATCGTCAACGCGAACTGGCGGAAGAACTGCCCGATGATGCCGCTGATGAACGCGCACGGGATGAAGACAGCGCTCAGCACCAGCCCGATGGCGATGACCGGGCCGGAGACTTGCTCCATCGCCTTGAGCGTGGCGGCGCGCGGGGCCAGGCCGTTCTCGATGTGATGCTCGACCGCCTCGACGACAACGATGGCGTCATCGACGACGATGCCGATCGCCAGCACGAGGCCGAAGAGCGTGAGGTTGTTGAGGCTGAACCCCATCGCCGCCATGACGGCAAATGTGCCGACCACCGCGACCGGTACCGCGACGAGCGGGATGACCGCCGACCGCCAGTTCTGCAGGAACAGCAGCACGACCAGCGCGACCAGGATGACGGCGTCGCGCAGCGTCTTGAAGACCTCGCCGATCGACTCGTTGATGAACGGCGTGGTATCGTAGACGATGTCATATTTGACCCCGCGCGGGAAGCGCGCGCTCAGCTCCTCGACCTTGGCGCGCACCGACTTGGCGACCTGGAGGGCGTTGGAGCCGGGGAGCTGATAGACCGATAGCGCCACGGAGGGCTGGCCGTCCATGGTGCAGGTCTGATCGTAGCCCTGGGCGCCGAGTTCGATCTTGGCGACATCGCGGAGACGGACGATGCCGCCGCCGGGGTTGGTCTTGAGGATCATCTCGCCGAACTCATCCGGGTTGCCGAGCCTGCCTACCGTGGTCATCGTGTATTGAAACGCCTGGCCCGACGGCGTCGGCGGCTGCCCGACCTGCCCGGCGGCGACCTGCACGTTCTGGGCCTGCACCGTCTGCACCACGTCGTTGGCGGTGAGCTGGCGGAACGACATCTTGCCCGGATCGAGCCAGACGCGCATGCTGTAGTCACGCTGGCCGATGTACGCGATGTCGCCGA
>JACQFG010000320.1 GCA_016200155.1 Planctomycetota bacterium
CGCCGTTGGTGACGATCTTGTCGAAGGTGAAGCCCAGTTCCGCCGCCCGGCGTGTGACGGCGATGACGAACTCCGGGTACAGGAACGGCTCGCCGCCGGTGAAGCCGAGCATGCGGATGCCGTGGGCGTGGGCGTCTTCGAGGAAGCGGACGGAGGTCGCGATATCGAGGCGGTCGGGCCATTCGATCGGCACGCAGCAGTGCGGGCAGGTCAGGTTGCACTGATAGGTTCCGGCGAACGACAGGTAGTTGGGGCGAAACGTCCGCGTGCGGCGTTTGACGGGTCGGCAGGCATCGCGTTCGGTGGCCATGGGGTATTTATCCGTTTACGTTTAGCGCTCGCCTGGCGCCAGGCGAGCGCTAAACGTAAACAAGTTAGACCCGCGTTCGCGGATCGTCTTTCTCAAGATACGGAAGGTTTTCGGTTTTTGCGTATGGATTGTTCTTGCCAGGATGGGCAAGCTGTGCGACAATCCAGACGTTTTGCATAATGTATCATAACAGGATCAACCCAAGGTTCTCCTCCGGGGGTAGACCGTCATGAATCGCATGCGCCAAGTGGCTGCGTTGCTGGGCATCTTTGTCGTCGTGGTGGCACTGGTCGGCCCGTTCGCCGAGCAGGGGCAGGCGCTGGCCAAGAAGAAGTTCTTGCCCCCCGATCCGCCGATCCCGGTCGGGGGCGGCACGTCCTCCGGCTTGAGTTCCATCAAGATCATCGAGGATTCCACGCAGCGGCGCGTCATCCAGGTCGGCCGCGATTGCATTCGCGACAAGGACTGGGAGCAGGCCATCCAGGCCCTGCAGCCATTGCTCGAACTCCCCAAGGATTTCTATGTCCAGATCAAGGAGAACGACGGCAGCGGCCGGGAAGTCGCTCGCTGGACCAGCGTCAAGTTCGAAGCCAACAACCTCATCGGCTCCATGGAACTTGACGGCTTGCAGGTCTACGAGCTGAAATTCGGCGAAAAGGCCAAGGGCAAGCTCGACGACGCGAAAAAGAAGGGCGATCGCGACATGATCGCCGAGGTCGCCCAGCAATACTGTCACACCAAGGCCGGCATCGAGGCCAACGAAATCCTGGCGACCCTGTTCCTGGCCCGCGGACAGATCTTCACCGCGGCCCTGCGCTACGAGAAGCTCCTGCAGATGAATCCCGAGCGCACCAAGCTCAGCAATCTCACGCTTTACAAGGCGTCGATGGCGTTCTATCGCGCCGGCGACCTGCGGAACTACGAGATCGTCTGGGAACGCCTGCAAAAGAACTTGAAGGATAAGGGTAAGGGAGGCCTGGAGGTCGGCACGCAGATCGTCGCAGCCGACAAGCTCGATGCGGCCATCAAGGATGGGTCGGCCGGGCCGATCGTCATCGTACATGATTGGCCGTCGTGGCGCGGCAACGTGCGCAACACCGGCCAGGCCATCGGTAGCCCGCCGCTGATGGACACCAAGCTCATCTCGCGCCCGATCATGATGGACAAGGACGACGGCGCCAACGACGCCGATCCCGACCAGGCTGCCAAGGATCGCGTCGAGAAGGCGATCAAGCAAGCCGAGGCCGCCAACCAGGCGGTGCTGCCCGGGTTCTTCCCGATCGTCTCGCAAGGGATCATGATCTATCGCAGCCAGCGCGACATCCGCGCCGTCGCCCTCAAGGAGGTCGAGCTGCGCGATGAGGACAGCGGCGCCATCGTCAAGGTCAAGCCCGGCGAGATCGTCTGGAAGTCGATCGCCATGAATCGCAGCCTGTCCGGGCTTCTCGAGAAGAACAACCTGCGCGTCAAGGTCGAGCAATGGCTCACCTCCTACGATCAGATTCCCGGCTTCAACAGCTTCCTCTACGACAACAGCCTCATCGGCACCCTGTTCACCGATCAGCGCTACGTCTACGCCATCAACGACATCGCCGTCCCGCCGCACCCGAATGTGTTCTTTACGATGCAGTTCAACCCGCAGGCGAACCAGTTCCAGCCCGGCGACATGAAGGCGCTGATGATGCAAAACGAGCTGGCGGCCTACGACCTCGTCAGCGGCAAGATGAAGTGGGACCTCAATGAGCAGGACAAGGAATTCCAGAACAGCCATTTCATCAGCCTGCCGATCTCCGTCGGCGGCAAGCTCTACGTGCTCAATGAAAAGCTGCTCGAAACCGGCGGCGGCGGACAGCCGAACCCGTTCGGCGGCGGCTGGACCAATCCGTTCCCCGGCGACTCCGAGATCCGCCTCGTCTGCATCGATCCGACCAAGCTCGTGCAAGGCCCGAACAGCCACAAGCCCACCATCGTCGGCGACCCGCAGACCCTCGGCCACGTTGCGCAGCACAACCGCATCCTGCAAGACACCGGCCGGCGCGTCAATGCGATTCAGATGGCCTACGACGAAGGCGTGCTGGTCTGCCCGACCAACGCCGGCGAAGTCTTCGGCATCGACCTGATGACGAAGGCCCTGGTCTGGTCGTACCCGTATCGTGAAGTCGCCCATCAGCAAGTCGCATTCGCCGTCCAGCCCGGCATGCCGCAACCGCCGCGCACCGGCGAGCCGACCACCGTCTATCAGAAGTGGCGTTCGTCCCCGCCGGCGATCGCCGACGGCAAGATCGTCTTCACCGCCCCCGACGCCGATTCGGTCCACTGCATCAGCCTGCGCGATGGCAAGCCGGTCTGGAAGCAGAAGCAGCAAAAGGGCGATCTCTTCATGGCCGGCGTTTACAACGGCCGCGTCCTCGTCGTCAGCGAGACCAACGTCCGCGCCTATGACCTCAACAACGGCACGCTGCTGCGAACCGTCTACACCGGCGCCATGCCGTCCGGCCAGGGGGTCGCCAGCAAGGGCATGTATTACCTGCCGCTCAAGTCGGGCGAGATCGTCGCCATCGACATCGTCAAGGGCGAGATCAAGGCCCACAACCGCGCCCCGCAAGGGCAGGCCGCGCCGGGCAACCTCGTCTTCTACGAAAACATGGTCCTCTCGCAGACGCCGACCGAGATCGCCGTCTACCCGCAGCTCGTCGCCCGCCTGGAGCAAGTGCGGAACGAGTCGAACAAGGACCCGCAGAACCTCACCAAGCTGACCGACTACGGCGAGCTGCTCCTGAAGAACGGCGAGGTCCAGCCCGCCGTCGATAGCCTGCTCAAGGCCTATCAGCAAAGCCCGCCGGAGCCGTTGGCCAAGCGCATCAAGGATCGCCTTTTCGAGGCCCTCACCGATCTCATGCAGATCGATTTCGCCAAGGCCGACAAGGACCATCTGACCGTGTACAAGGCCCTGTGCAGCGTGCCCGGCAACACCACCGAAGAGCAGAACCGCAAGGCCAAATTCTTCCGTCTCGTCGGCCAGGGACGCGAAGCCCAGGGCAACCTCGTCGAGGCCTTCCAGATGTACAAGGAATTCGGCTCACTGCCGATCCACAAGGATCAAGGCATCGCTTCCCCCGAAGATCCTAACCACAAGATCCCGGTGAACGTTTGGCTGCGCGGCCGCATCTCCGGCATGCTGTCCGGCGCGAAGCCGCATCAGAAGGAGCCGCTCGAAGCCACGATCGCCGCGGAATGGAAGGAAGTCGAGGCGCAGAAGAACCCCGACGCCATCCGCTCGTTCGTGGGCATGTTCGACATCCCGGTGCGCGTGGGCCGCGAGGCGCGCGTGCGCCTGGCGGAAGCGATCATGGAGCGCAATGAGCGCGTCAACTTCCTCGAAGCCGAGATGCTGCTCAACCAGGTGATGGGGAGCGAATACCGCGCCGAACCGCAGACCGGCGGCCGGGCCCTCGCCGCCCTGGCGCAGCTCGAAGAAATGAAGGGTTCGATGGATTCGCTGCGTCTGGCCGCGGCGTACTACCGCGAACTCAAACGCGACTTCCCCGACAAGGCGGTCCGTGGCACGAAGACCGGCGACGCTCTCTTCTCCGAGATGGCAACCGACAAGCGCTACCTGCCGTTCCTCGGGCAATCGTCCAACCCCTTCGGCAATGCCAAGCTCGCCTCGCGCAACCTCGGCGCCGGCAGCTTCAACGTCGGCATTGCCGGCTTCGTCATGATGCCCGACGGCGACCAGACCCCGTTCGCCAAGCAGAACCGCCTGATGCTCGATCCGAGCGACACGCTCAACCCGAAGGTCCGCCTGCGCGACACCGCCACCAATCAGGATCGCTGGACCACGAACCTGGGCCGGGTCGATATGAATCAGTCCCTCTTCTTCCACCTGTACCAGCAGGCGAACAACCAGCAGTATCACCCCAACGCCCGTTTCCGCTTCTATCAGGTGAAGGGCCACCTCATCGTCTGCCAGGTCGGCGTCATGGTCTATTGCATCGACGGCGACTCGGGCAAGAAGCTGTGGGAAATGCAGACCGTCGAGAACATCCCGCAGAACGGAGTCACTCATCTGCAGCAGGTCGCCAACGACACCGAAGGCAACCCCGAGTTCCATTACTGGAACCAACTCACCAATCAGAAATTCAAGGTGTCGCTGGGCCGCATCGGCACGGCGCAAGCCTCCTACGTCGCCGTCATCGGCCACAAGGGCTTGTCGGTGCACGAGCCGCTCACCGGCAAGGTCATGTGGAAACGGCAAGGCGTCTCCATCAACTCGCACGTTTTCGGCGATGAACAGTACATGTTCCTCGCCGAAGCCAACGGCAACGGCGGCTTCGGCGCCGGGGTGACCATCCGCGCCGCCGACGGCGAAGTGCTGCAAACGCAGGACTTCAGCAACGTCTATTCGATGCGCGTCCGCACCATGGGCCGGCAGATCTTGGCCGGCGTCCCGGGCGGCGGCGTGAGGCTCTACGATATCCTCTCCGGCAAGGACGTCTGGCGGCAGCCGTTCCCGCAAGGCTCGCACGTCCTCCACAGCGAGGACAGCAATATCGTCGGCGTCCTCGAACCCAACGGCAAGTTGACTGTCCTGGACGACAAGGGCAAGGTGCTCGTCACCTCGAACCTGGTCCAGGGACGGATCACCGTCGAAGACATCAAGGGGCTGCAGGAGCCGTTGCTGCTCCAGGATGCCGATCGCTTTTATGTGGCGCTGAACCGGCCGTTGGATCCGGCCAAAATCGCCAAGGCCTCAGTCAACGTCAACGGCGTCATCCAGACGTATTTCCAGTTCTATAACAATTTCAACAACGGCACCCGCTGCCTGAACGTCAATGGCTGGTTCGTCGCCGTCCACCGCAACGACACCGCCAAGGCCAAGAAGGGCGACCTCGCCTGGCACAGTTACATGCCGATCCACAACCAGATGATCGTGCTCGACCAGTTTGAGCAATCCCCGATCGTCCTGTTCACCGCCCGTTACATCGAAGTCATGCCCAACGGCGGCAATCGCTGGGCCTCGGTGGCGCAAAGTTTGCACAAGGCCACCGGCAAGATGATCCACGACTCCGGCACTCCGCCGGGATTCAACGGCCAGCCAAGTTACGCTGGCTTGCAGTTGGATTTGAAGGCTCGTGTCATCAATCTGATTAGCTTCAGTGCCTCGATCCAGCATTACGTGGACGACGGCAAGGGCCCGCCCCCCGGACCGCAGGGCGCCCTGCCCAACGGCGGCAACCCGGCGTTCGCGGGAATCGCCCCGCCGGCAGGCGGTGTCGGCCAACCCAACGGGCAGCCCATGATCCTCCCGGCGCCGGCCATCCGGCTGCGGATCGTCGATCCGGATGAGGTGCAAGTCATTCCAGCGCCAGAACTTCCGCCGATCAAGAAACGCTAAAAGGCCAGCGGGGTAACCGAATATTCGGGCCTCACCGACCTGGCGGCACGCCCTGTGCAAGTGTTAAGCTGTAGGTCAGGCTTTCCAGCCTGACTCCGCGCGAAAGAAGTCAGGCTGGAAAGCCTGAGCTACGAAAAGTGAGAAAAAGCGCTTTGATTCGTCGATATAGTGGCAGAGTTCCTTTTGCCTATCCTAACAAGGGGCCCGTTATGAACCGCTTCACTCGTTGGTCGCTCGTGGTCGCCGGTGTCGCACTCGCGGGGCTTGTGGTCTCGCGCAGCAATGCCGACCCGATTCCTGAAAACCAGCAAAAGGCCGTCGACAAGGGCCTCGAATGGCTCAAGAAGAGCCAGCACAAGGACGGCACCTGGAGCGCCAACGGGCAGAACCCCGTTTCGTTCACCTCGCTCGCCGGCCTGGCGATGCTCTGCGAAGGCAGCACCATCAACCAGGGCAAATACCGCGACCAGATCCGCCTGGCCACCGATTGGCTCATGAAGAAAAACAACAAGCAAGGCGGCCGCAAGGGCCTCATCGGCAACCCCGATCTGCCCGGCGAAACGGGCCGGTACATGTACGGCCACGGCTTCGCGATGCTGTTCCTCGCCTGCGTCTACGGCGAAGAAGAGGACAAGGAACGCCGGGCCGAGTTGAAGCAGCTCCTCACCGATGCCGTCACCTACTGCGGCAGCGCTCAATCGACGCACGGCGGCTGGTTCTACACGGCCAAGGGCGATCCTCCCGGCAGCGACAACGATGAAGGCTCCGTCACCGTCACGCAGATGCAAGGCCTTCGCGCCTGCCGCGACGCCGGCATCCCGGTGCCCAAGGAGATCATGAAGAAGGGCGCCGAGTACCTGCGCAAGTCGACGACCCCCGACGGCGGCGTGGTCTACAGCCTGGGCCGCGGCGGCGTCGGCGCACCGGCCGGCGGCGGACGTCCTGCCTTGACGGCGGCGGCCATCGCCTGCCTCTTCAGCGCCGGCGACTACAAGGACGAATACGTCAAGAAGTGGTTCGGCTTCTGCAACAGCCCGCGCGGCGTGCCGCTCACCGGCGGCGGCCAGTTCCGTGGCTTCGATGAATACACCCACTTCTACTACGCCCCGTCGATCTACTTCATCGGCGAAGAAGGCTACGGCAAGATGTTCCCCAACGAGCCCAAGGCCAACCACCTGACCTGGAGCAGGTATCGCGAAACCTACTTCAAGCAATTGATCAACGCCCAGAGCGGCGATGGCAGCTGGCAGGGCGCCGGCGGCTGGGGCTCCGGCCCGATCTATACCACTGCGGTCTACTGCGTCATCATGCAACTGGACAACAACTGCCTGCCGGTGTTCCAGCGTTGATGCACTTTTTCGCCGCTCGCCGCTTGCGGCTTAGCGTTCGCTTGACGCCATGCGAACGCTAAGCCGCAAGCGGTGTTCGGAATACGCCGATGTGCATGACGGAGCCCCCCAGCTCTCGCGCAATGCCTATCCGCATATTGGTCGCATGCCAACCCGCTTTCGGGCCTGGAATCGCTCCAGTGCCGCCAGCGGGTTGTACAATGCGCTTGCGATTGTGAACTTTCCGCGTATTTGCCGCAGCGTGCGGCAAATCGTTCCCCTCCTGTTCGAGAGCCGAGTGACAGCAATGAGCGACCCCAATGAAATCAAAGAAGTGAAACCGGTGAAGGCAGTCAAGGAGCCGCGGACGGTGGTCCCGGTCAACACCGACGAACTGACGGAAAACGACCTGCAAGCCGCGGATCGGCTCAAGGCGGCGTACCGGAGCCTGTGCCAGCAGCTGGGCCGGGTCATCGTCGGTCAGGAGGAAGTGATCGAGGAACTCTTGATCGCGCTCTTCAGCCGAGGGCACTGCATCCTGGAAGGCGTGCCGGGTCTGGCCAAGACGTTGATGATCAGCTCGCTGTCGAAGTGCTTGTCGCTCGACTTCAGCCGTATCCAGTTCACGCCTGACTTGATGCCGTCCGACATCACCGGCACCGAGGTCATCGAGGAGAACCGCTCGACGGGCAACCGCGAGTTCAAGTTCATCGCCGGCCCGTTGTTCGCGAACATGATCCTCGCCGACGAAATCAACCGCACCCCGCCCAAGACGCAGGCCGCCCTCCTGGAAGCCATGCAGGAGCGCCAGGTCACGGTGGGCCGCGTGCGCCACAAGCTGAGCGACCCGTTCTTCGTGCTCGCCACGCAGAACCCGATCGAGCAGGAAGGCACGTACCCCTTGCCTGAAGCCCAGCAGGATCGCTTCATGTTCAAGATCTTCGTGAAGTATCCGAACTTCAAGGAAGAATTCGAGATCGCCCGCCGGACGACGACC
>JACQFG010000015.1 GCA_016200155.1 Planctomycetota bacterium
GAGCAACCTTTTTCCTATCATTACCCCATGCGCCACGTACTCTCGGCCCTTGTGCAAAACCAGCCCGGCGTGCTCGCCCACGTCTCCGGCATGCTCGCGTCGCGCGGGTTCAACATCGACAGCCTTGCCGTCGGCGAGACGGAACACCCGCACCTGTCGCGCATGACGTTCGTCGTGCACGGCGACGACACCGTCCTCGATCAGGTCCGCAAGCAGCTCGACAAGATCGTCTCGATCGTCCGCGTCGACGATATTTCGAGCGAGAACTATGTCGAGCGCGACCTGATGCTCATCAAGGTCGTCGCGCCGTCGGACAAGCGCACCGAGATCGCGCTGCTGGTCGAGATGTTCCGCGGCCGAGTCGTCGATATCAGTCTCGACAACATCATGGTCGAGATCAGCGGGCAGGAGCAGAAGATCGAGGCGTTCATCGACCTGATGCGGCCCTACGGCATCATGGAGCTGGCGCGCACGGGCCGAATCGCCCTGGTGCGCGGCCGGCCGAAACCGGGAGCAACGCCATGAGCAAGGCACTCTACGCCAGCCGGCCGATCCCGCCGGCAGTGCTGGCGACGCTCGATACGCTCAAAGCTGGCCAGCGCATCCGCATCACGCAGATCGTCAAGGTCGGCAGCACCAAGACCTGGCCGGTCGTCGTCGAAGGCGTGTTCCGCCATGTCGATTCGCTCGCCACCGGCTTGGCGACGGACCGCTTGCGGCAGGATGATATCGTCATTCCCGTAATTCACTTCACGAAGGACAACAAGGAGATGTCGAGCATCACCGTCGATGAACGAACCAAGATCGACGTCGTCGGGTGAGACCGTCCTATCATGTCGAACCACACTATCCTCGACCGTTTTTGCCGATATGTCCGCATCGACACGCAGGCCGATGAAGCCTCGACGTCGTATCCGAGCACGCCGGGGCAACTTGAACTCGGCCGGCTGCTCGCGCAGGAGTTGCGCGACATGGGCGTGCGCGACGTCGAGCATGATTCGCACGGCATCGTCCTGGCAACGCTGCCGGCGACGCAGACCAAGGCAAGTCCCGTCATTGCCTGGATCGCGCATGTCGATACTTCGCCGGAGACGAGCGGGCATGGCGTCAAGCCGCAGGTCGTTCGCAATTACGACGGCAGGGACATCGTGCTGCCGGGCGATTCTTCAAAAGTGATTTGCGTCGCCGACAATCCGGAGTTGACCAATCTCATCGGCAAGACCCTCGTTACCACTGACGGCACGACGCTGCTGGGCGCCGACGACAAGGCGGGCATTGCCGTCATCATGCAGGCGGCCGAGCACCTCATGACGCATCCCGACATTGCGCATGGCCCGGTCCGCATCTGCTTCACCTGCGACGAGGAGATCGGCCACGGCGTCGATCATCTCGACCTCAAGAAGCTCGGCGCCCACGTCGGTTACACGCTCGACGGCGGCGGGACCGGCGAGATCGACGGTGAGACCTTCTCCGCCGACCTTGCCGTCGTCACGATCACCGGCGTCAACATCCATCCCGCGATTGCCAGGGGACGCATGGTCAACGCCGTCCGCATCGCCGCCGCGTTTGTCGACCGGCTGCCCTGGCACGCCCTCTCGCCGGAGACGACGGACGGTCGGCTCGGCTTCCTGCATCCGTACAAGGTCGAGGGCGGCGTCGCCTCGGTCACGCTGCGAATTCTGCTGCGCGACTTCGATATGCCGAAGCTCGCGGACAAGGCCGCTCTCTTGCGCAATGTCGCGGGACTGCTGATGGCCGAACATCCGGGAGCGAAGATCGATGTGAAGGTGACGCCGCAGTATCGCAACATGGCCGAGGGGCTGGTGAAGGAGCCGCGCGCCGTGGACTTTGCGGAGCAAGCGATGCAGCGTGCTGGCCTGGGCCCGCGCCGCACGATCGTCCGCGGCGGCACCGACGGCTCGCGTCTGACGGAGCTGGGCCTGCCGACGCCGAACCTCTCTTGCGGCGAGCACAACCTGCACTCGCCGCTGGAATGGACGTGCGTGGAGGAGATGGAAACCGCGGTGCGCGTGCTGGTGGAGCTGGCGCAGATTTGGGGTGGAGCGCCTTGACACCGTGGCAATTCGTTGGCGATTTGTCAGGGCGATGTTACAATGCAGGTTGTGGGGACGCCTTTCCACCAAATGGTATTCTGACGATGTCGCCCATGGGTTTGCCTGAATTTGAAGCTCGCGGGACGTACCCGTTTCTGGTTCTTCCAGATGGAGTCCACGTGACGGACGAAGCGAACGTTCGACAAAGGTTGGTCGCCGACTTTCCGCAATCCCAGACGCGCGCGAGAATCTGTGAGGGCCTTTTCTTGCTCCGCAGCGATGCATTGGAATTGCGCCTCGTCGCAACCCAATGGATCGACGGTTCCTTCGTCGAGAGCAAGATCGATCCAGGCGATGTCGATTTGGTGTCGTTCATGGATGCTGATTATCTCAATGGGCTCGATACCAAGGCACAGGTGTTTGTCGAGGCGTGCCTGAACGGTGAGGAGCGGACCAAATCGAAGTACCAGAGCCATACGTTCCTGGTTCCTTCATGCTTGCCTCATCATAGGTTTCACCCGGCGTTCGAGGCGGCACGAAGGTATTGGCGAAAATGGTTTGGGCATACGCGCCGGCAACCAATCCGACCGGGCCCGATCCATCCTCAACACCCGAAAGGGATCGTAGAATTGGCGTTAGGTGACCCAAATGTCACCCCCAAGATTTCCAATGAACGGGTTGAACCATGACTGTTTCGAATGCGAACAACTCGATGTCGGCGCCAAGGACACCTCAGGAGATTCGAGAGCAGCTCGCGGACCTCAGGAAGGTGAAAGCCGAGGCATTAGCTTACGGCGAGAAGGATTTTGCCGGGAAGATGGCACTTCAATCCATCCGCGCTCAGGAAGAGCTTCTCGAAGACGAACTGCGCGAAGCGGATTTGATGGATGTTCCGCTTCGAAAATCATGGCAAGCATTGAGCGACGGTGAACTGGCATTGCGCCGAATTGAGCTGGAAATCCGAAATCGAGAAGTCGAGCTGCCAATCGAGCTTGCCCGGCTCGGACTCCGTGGCACGCTGATGGGAGCGCTCGCCGGCGCCGCCATTCTCGTGATCCTTGCAATCATCAGCGCCTATTCCGAACGAGCGCAGATCACGGGTACACACATTTGTATTCTTGCAGGAATAATCTGCGCTACGGTTGTTTTCTACGGTGCCTTCGTCTTCCAGCGATCGATTCAGATCGCAGTTGATAAGACGAAAGGGGTCACGGCTAGCACAACAGATCAAAGACCCATTGAAACCTCGACGAAACACTGACCGCCAAGGATGAGTTCACAGGAATCCAACCGGCCGAGGGCCGATATGTCCGCCAAAGACGAACTCTTCCGCACGTTCCCCGTCATCGTCACGCAGACGGTCCTGTGGGGCGAGATGGACTCCTATCAGCACGTCAACAACGTCGCCTACTTCCGCTATTTCGAGAACGGCCGGCTCGAATATGTGCGCCGCGCCGGCTGGTTCGAGATTGAGAAAGCGACCGGCATCGGCCCCATCCTCGCGTCCACGCAGGCACGCTTTCGCCGAGCCATCAAGTATCCCGACACGATCCACATCGGCACGCGCTTGCTGGAGATGAAGGACGACCGCTTCACGATCGAGCACAAGATCGTCAGCGAGGCTTTGGACGACATCGCCACGACCGGCGAGGGATTGGTGGTGTCGTTTCACTATGCGAGCGGCAAGAAGGTGGCGTTGCCTGACAATTTGAAGGAACAAATTCGCGCATTGGAAGCCACCGTCAACAACACAAAATCATGATCACAAAATCATGAACACAATTCTTGTGTTCATGATTTTGTGATCATGATTTTGTGATCTTGGATTTTCTCACGGCACCGGGAATGGCCGGCTGCCGCGGGCGCGTTCGTCGTCCATGCTCTCGCCCCACATGAAGAAGTCGCGCGGGCTGCGCGTGAACGGGTGCGTCGGGAAACTGTTGCCTCCCGCCTGCGGCTGTTGCGGCGGAGGCGGCCGGTCCATGCGCGGCAATTGCATCGGCTGCCAGTCCATGCGCGGCGGCTGCGGGCCTTGCACCGATGTGAACGGCGTGAACTGCTGGACCGGGCCGAACTGCTGGAACGGCTGGATGGGCCCCATCGGTCCCATCGGGCCCATGGGCTGCATCGGCATCGCCGGCGGGCCTGACACCGGCGGACGAAATCCCGGAATGGGCTGGAACGGCGTCGCGCCCTGGCCGGGGATCACGTTCTGTACCAGCCAGATGCCGGTCCGCGGATCCTGCTTCGTGATCGCATAGCCGCCGGGCGGGCCATAATACGGGATGTATGCGACCGGGCGTGCTTGCGGCGCCGGCGGCGCGACCCACGGCATCGGATACGGCGAGCCGGGCATCGGATACGGCGAGCCGGGCATCGGATACGGCGAGCCGGGAGCGTAAGCGACCGGAGGCGCCCACGGCATCGGCGGCGCATAATACGCCGGCTGCTGCGCGTACGGCGTCATCGGCATCGCGGCGTACGGTGTCTGCATCCCCGGCGGCGCTTGCGGACGACTCGCCATCCCGCCCATCGGGTTCGGATACGGCATCGGACCACCAGCCATCGGCGGCATGCCCGCGCCCGGCGGCGGGCCGGACGCTTCCTCGCCTCCCTGCGGTTTCTTCTTCTGCCCCAGCAGCGGCACGTTGCCGAGCTTCATCCCTTCCTTCGACAGCAGCAACTCATGCGGCAAATTGCCCGACATGATCGCCTGCCCGGTCGCCCCCGGCAGAATCCCGTTGAACGGCGGAAACGCCGGCCGCAGATAATACGACGGACCGCAAATGCGGCCATACGCATCGACGTAATAGAAGCCCGGCCCCGACGCGCTCGGCGCCGACGGCAACGGCGTCTTGAACACCGGGCTGATCCAGATTCGATCTTGCGAGTGGGCGGCGGCGGAAAAGAGCAGCAGGCCCAACAGGCCCGCGCCAAAGCGGTTGATCGCGTTCATGCGTGTGCTTTCCTGTGCAGGTGGGATCATTCCGTTGCGGGAGGACTCCCCTCCCTGGCGGAAGTTTAACCCATGCGTGCGAGCGCCGCACGGTCCGCGCGGTTGGATTCGAAAGTTTGAAGCGAATATCAATTGGAAAAAAGCGCAAACGCAGGATATGACAAAAACACCGATTGTGCCGCTTGCGGCTTAGCGTTCGCGCGGCGTCGCGTGAACGCTAAGCCGCAAGCGGCGGTAAAATGAATTCCATGGAAACCCTCTTCCGCTACACCGCTCCGCTGAGCAAGTGCGGTTACCTGCCGACGCAGCGCTGGAGCCTCGAATACGAGATGGTCGCCAACCTCTCGGCACGTGAATATGCTGTGCTCCTTGAAGCGGGCTGGCGGCGCTTCGGCGGCATGCTGTTTCATCCCGCGTGTCCGGCGTGTCAGGCGTGCCAGTCGCTGCGCGTCGACGTGGCCGGTTTTCAACCCAACCGCAGCCAGCGCCGCGCCTGGCAGGCCAACAGCGCCGATGTCAAAGTGCGCATCGGCGCTCCCAGCGTGTCGCGCGCCAAGCTAGAAATGTACGACCGCTTTCACGCCTTCCACACCGAGAACCAGGGGTGGCCCGAACATCCCGCCAAGGACGCGGACAGCTATCGCGAATCGTTCGTCAACAACCCCGACTTCACCGAGGAGTGGTGCTTCTACCTCGAGGATCAACTCATTGGCGTCGGTTATGCCGATCGGCTCGAAGACAGCATGTCGGCGATCTACTTTTTCTACGAGCCCGACCTGCGCGGCCGATCGCTGGGCACCTATAACGTGCTGTGCCTGCTAAAGCGCTGCGCTCAGCTCCGGTTGACGCACCTGTACCTGGGCTATTATGTCGCGGGCTGCCGATCGCTTGAGTACAAGGCGAACTTCAAGCCCAACCAGGTGCGTTACCCCGATGGAAGCTGGCGTGATTTTTTTTCGGCGCCGCGGGAATAAGCAGCATCGGCTAACATCATGTAAGTAGGAACGAGCCGCGACCGTCGGGGAGCGGTTGGTCTCGTTTTCTTGATCGGGAGGATGGCGCCGTGAGTTTCTATGGGTTCCTTGCCGACGTGGTCGTTTTCGCGCACCTGGCATACATGGGCTACGTCGTGTTCGGCCAGCTCATCATCATGATCGGCTGGCCGCTGGGCTGGCAGTGGATTCGCAATCCGTGGTTTCGCTTCAGTCATCTGGCGATGATCCTGGTCGTGGTGATCGAGGCGATGTACCAGGTGAAGTGTCCCCTCACGAGGTGGGAGGGCCAGCTGCGGCGCGCGGCCGGGCAGGTGGTCGACGACGACATGAGCTTTGGCGGCCGGCTGGTGCACGAAATTCAGTTCGCCGGCGACACGTATTGGCCGGACTACATTGACACGAGCTATTACATTGCAGGGGCGATCATCGTGCTGACGGCGATCCTGGTGCCGCCGCGGCTTCGGCGTCGGCCTGCGCCGGTCCCGGGGACGGCTGCTGCGACGGAGCCGGCGACGGCGATGACGGCATCGACGACGGTGGCGCCGCCGGCCGGGCTGGGGTGATTGTCGATTCCCCACCTTTCCCGCATAACCGGCATACTCCTCTTTTTCGGCATCTTTGCCAAAACCTGAAAATCCCTCACGTTCGGCGCGATCGCCCGTCGATATTCATGCCGGATGATGTCGCGTCCCCCGATGCGAGAGGCGTTTCATGCGTAAGGCGATTGTCTGTGCGATTCTCGGTTTGGCCGGCGTCGGTTCGTTGGCGGGTTGCGGGTTGGTGCGCAATGCGCAGGGCGACTGTTGCGGCGATCAGCGTGGCCGCAGCCAACCGGCGCAGGTGAAATCTGCTGGGCGATCGCAGCCGGCGCGGACCGAGCTGGCATCCGGAAAATCGCATGTGAGAATCGAGGAGCCGTCGCTGGACCCGGCGCTGCCCGTCGACGCAGCGCCGATCGTCAGTGTCGAGCGCCCGGCCATGCCGGCGGCGTCGGTCAAGGAAATCGAGCCGGCGCCGGTCGCCAAAACGGATCCAGTCTCGGACGAGGCGGCGATCATCCAGCGCGAGCTGGCGGCCCTGCAAGGCAAGCCCGCGGCCCCGGTAGTTGAAGAGGCGCCGAAAGGCCCTGCCCAAACGATCATCATCGAGCAATCCTCGGCAACCCGCAAGCCCGCGGACGTCAAACCGATCGTCATCGAGCCGGCGCCGACGATTCCGGAGCTGCTGAGCGCGCTGCCCAAGGAAGTCGTTCGGCAGCCCGTGACGCCCGGCGCCGCCGTCAGGGAAGCCTTGGCTGCGAAGGAAAAAACGCTCACGCCCAAGACTGTCGAGATTCAGGCCGGCAAGGCGGACAGCTACAAGAGCATCACCGGGCATATCGAACAATATCGCAAGACCTGGCGGCTGCGCTAC
>JACQFG010000324.1 GCA_016200155.1 Planctomycetota bacterium
CGCTCTGGAAGAGCAGCCGCAGTGCGATGATGACCTGCGCCGTCTTGCCGAGCCCCATCTCGTCGGCCAGCAGCGCCGCATGACGCGGCATCAGGAACGCGATTCCCTTGATCTGATACGGGTACGGCTGAAACGGCAGCTCGATCTGCTTGTTCGCAAACAGGTTTTCGAGCGGCGGCTGCAACAGGTACAGCAGCCGATCCTTGAAGATCACCATGTCGCTGGGCGGCTTGACGCGCGTCTTGGGTTTTGGCGAGCCGGGAGCGTGAGCGACCGGAGTACGCGGCGGCAGCACCAGCGGCACATCGTCCGGCGACGGAAAGCGCCAGCCCTGCGTGGTGACATCGATCGACAACTTGCCCAGCGTACGAATCCACGGCGAACGCTCGAGCAGGGAAACGTCGCGCACACTTGTTTGCAAAGGCCGTTCGAAGGCGGGAAGCGAGCGAACGGCCAGGCTCGGCGTCAAATCGATCGCGTCGCAGGTCGGCTCGGGGTGAAGCTCGAAGGTTTCGATGGTCAGGTCATCCATAACCATCCCTTCGGGCATTGACGCGGGCAACTTGAACTGCTCGTGGTGCGGGCGGCCCGCCTGCACACGTGCAGGCGAGCCGCCCGCACCACGAGACGGAGCGCCTATAATAACCCGCAAACTCGACGCATCTTCGCCACGAGACCTCCGCCATGACCGATGTCAAAACGTACCGATCGTATCGAGGCCTGCCGACGCTTGCCGGCCTGGCGTCCATCGAAGACGCCGCCAAACCCGGCCTCAGCGTCGAGGCGTGCGTCGCCCGGCTCAAGCGCTATCACTACGCGTTCATGCGCCTGCACGAAATCTTCACCGCACGCATCACCGCGGAGCCGATCTACGAGCTGAAGACCGCGTTTGCGCATCATGCGTATCTGTGCGCGGAGCATGTGGCGGCACTGCGGCAACGCATCGGCGAGATGCGCGAGCCGCCATTGGGGTTGGAGGAGGTGCCGCACGAGGCGCTGGCGATCTTCTTCGATGAGATCCTGGCGGCGCCGACGACCGCAGCACTGCTGCTCGGGCTGTACGAGAAAGCGTTGCCGGCGCTCGATGCCGCGCTGCAGCGGCACATGCTCGATACCAATCCGCTGACCGATGCGCCGTCGAATCGTGTACTGCGGTTTGCCCGGCTCGAACTCGGCGACATGATCGACTTCGGCCGCCGGGCGATCGAGTGCCTCGTGGCTGACAAGGCGTTTGCGGACCATCGCGAGTGGCTGGCGCACTTGAACGGGTTGCTGGCGCAGAGTGGAGCGATCGATGGGGCCGCGCGGGCGCTAATCGGGGAGAAGCCAGGACGACGATTCTCGGCGACGGCGTATGTGTATGATCGGGTACCCAACCGCGACGAGCGCTTTCAGGACGTCTGGAACCAGGGTGTCAACGCCGAGTCGTTCCTCTACAACCCCGAGTTGCCCGCGAAGCCGAAGACGTTGATGATGCTCTACAAACGGCTGCGCGAGATCGACGTGCCCGAAATGATGGCGAGCATCATTGCCGAGACGAAGGGCAAGACGTGGGACTACTATCGCGACATGTCCCGGCAGCTCTGGGACGAGGCACGCCACGCCATGATGGGCGAGGTCGGCTTCGTCGCGCTCGGCGTCGACTGGACCAAGGCTCGCATAACGGTCAACTGGTCGCATCGGCTCAACACCGAGTGTACTCCCATCGAACGCCATGCAGTGCTCTACTTCATCGAGCAGGGCCTGATGACCAAGACCGGCAAGCGCTACGAATGGGAGGTCGGCGTCGAGTCGGGCATCCCGCTGATCGCGACGATCCAGGACTACGACTGGGCCGACGAGGTGCTGCACGCCCAGCTCGGTCGGCTCTGGTACATCCCGGTCATCGGCGAATGGAAGAAGGCCCTCGAATACGGCGACCAGTGCTGGTCGCGCATCCTGAGCAACTGGCAAGCGGTGAAGGACCAGGGCCTGACGCAGCACGCAAACTGGTGGCCGGACATTTATGTGCAGGCGTGTCAGGCCTGGGGCGAAAAGCCGGACGCCGCGGCACTGGCGTTCAGCGAGACGTATGAGGGAGCACGGGCGGACTTGAAGGGCGTGACGGGGAGTGCTTGATGACAGGGCGATTCGGCGGGCAATTTCCTTCAGGCGTTCATCGGCTTCATCCCTTCGCCCGCTGGAGGTTCAGTTCAAGCAGCTTGGCCAGGATGTCTTCGTCGCTCAGGGCCGGGTCCCAGCCGTAGGCGGCGAAGACGGCGGCGTCGAGTTTCTGGTGGGCCAGGTCGGACGCTGGTTGTAGAGGTTGGTCAACGTGCGTTTCTTGAGGTTGGCGCACCTCAGGGAAAGGACAGCGGTTTCTCCGACCAGACTTATTCTTCGAACAACGAGCCATTCACGGGCCGAGCAGAAACTCCCTTGGACCAGGTGTGCGCCTTGGGGTCATATACCCATCCTCGCTCCTCCAGGTTGGCCGCAAATGCCTTCCGATCAAGATTCAAGCACCCAAGAGCGCGGTGACGCCACAATTCGATGACAAGCCGATTAAAGAGCGCCTCACTGGTGAAGCTCTTGGTCCCATTGTCAAGACACTCATCGAAGACCTTGGAGAGAATCAATTCTGTTGATTGCTGGCGTTCGGCCGCGTGTGGACTTCGCTCACGCGCTTTCAGAGGTTTGTAAAAGCTGAGGATCAATTCGCCAGCGAGAACAGTCGCGGAGTTTTTTTTCTTGTGCATCGACCAAATAACGTCTCCCGTCTGAGTTATCGCTGATTTCAATTGGCCACCGCAATCCTCGGCCGCTTCCAGGATGGTCTCAAAGTAAGTCGGATCCCAATGTTGAAAAACGATGGACATCCATCGGTCGTTGCGCAGGAGGCGAAACGCGGTTCGGATGCTTGCAGCGAGGCGGTGCTTGTAGTGGTTCTCAGTGTGTCCGCGCTCGCCGCCAACGATGGTTTCGTTCTCAGCGGCGTCTTCGGAAACTGGGAAGCCGAGCCAATGATTCCAAAGGATGGAAAGGTCGAGATAGCTTATGAACGCGCCATACGGCGGATCGGTGAAAACAAAGTCAACGGTCGCAGGTCCTATTTGCTGTTCCAAGGCAGCAGCGTCCGACGCGAGTACTCGGAAATTACGCCGGCTATCGAGAGGTGCTGACGTTGGGGAGGTTTTTTCGCGGTAGCGCTTGAGTAACAGTACTTCCTTTTTGGCGGCAACAACATTTCGAAAACGCCCTTCATAGGTTTCCCATAGGGGCAATTCCACGACGGCAGACGCCAGTTTATACCGGTAGATGCTGAAAATGCTTGAACCACCGCGGCTGGCGGCCCGCCCCTTGGCAGAAAGGAAGGTTTTGTTCAACTTTGCCATCGAGGCGGACCATGCCAGCAGAAGCAGGTCCCGAATGATCCCCGCAGGCTCGCACTCGACGTGTTGTTTAATAAGGGCCAACCCGGCCAGCTGACGCGGAGTGAACATCTCAAAGTAAAATTCCGCGTCGGAGTTCCGCGGGAGCCTGATGTTCTTGGGCAGATGCACACGGCCTAACCAGCGCTGCGCTGCAGCCTCACTGGCCTCGATCTCCCGCAATGGGCTGACACACGCTTCGCGAATACGCTCGAACGCCTCACCAAGGGGTGCTGTGGATTCCAATGTCGTATCCGCAATGCTGCGGGCAAGAAAGTTCGCGAACGGATTCAGATCGTTGTGGATGCCAATCCTGCCGAGCAAGAACGCTTCTATGGCGGTTACGCCCGTGCCTCCGAAAGGATCAAGCACCGTATCCCCTTCACGCGAGTACCGCTCGATGTAGGCGCGGACCACGTTCGCGGGCCTCCTGGTGAAATACGGATGGACGCCGTAGTGCCTTGCATCATGCTGCCGTTCCGCTGGGATCGCCTCGGAAATCGGCTCAATCTTCGCGCGAGTCATCATAGGTGCTCAGGTATTTGGCCAGAGTGGTAAGCTCCAAGATATCCACGTGCTCCGGCGGATTGACGTAATCATGGTGCATGCAAAGAACCACCGCCCGAGGGAGGTCCGCATACCTCGTCACTTGGTAGTTGAAGTCTTGGGAGCGTTTCTTGACCTCGACGGGGCACGGGTAAGCCGGCAACGCTTGAAACTTGAATTGGCTCTTTGGACAATCGTAGCCCTTACCGACGTAGGCGCTGAGATCTAGCCCCAGAACCGACAATGCGCCAGCCGTGCGCAGAAGATCCTCTTCCTTGATGAATTGAGCAGTTACATCAACATGATCCGCGACGACGCGCTGCAGCTGCGC
>JACQFG010000325.1 GCA_016200155.1 Planctomycetota bacterium
GCGTTCGACGGAGCAGCCCAGGCACGCGAGGTTGCAGGTGTAGAGCGGCTCCAGCATCAGCACGGTCGGATAGCGGTCGCGCTTCGCTTTCTGCATCTTGCGGCGGTGGGTGAACTGGGCGTAGGTGAAGCTGAGTGGAAAACGCATGACAGGCTACCTCCGTGAACGACCCGATTCCTGAAAGCGGTAGGCTAGCAAAAGCGGGTTGTTTTTCAAAGGCCAATGCGCCGACGTCAACATGTGCTTGACGTGTGTTGTCCCTTCCGCTATCAGGCGACGCCCCGTTTCGACGGAGGCGGGTCGCCATTGGTACGTCGAGGTGCGGATGACACGGAAGGTCTCCATCCTGCTGCTTTTGAGCCATCTGACAATCTTCGCAGGTTGCCGGCAGATCCCCTATTATGAAACCGATTCCGACCACGTTTTCGATGGGCGGCGCGTGAAGAGAGAGCAGCCGCTCTCCACTGCCGCGGGCCGCGACGACGAACCGCGAACGCCCGCCAAGCTGCCGTCAGGGCCGACGATCGCTGCGGAGGCGAAAAAGCCCAGCACTGGCGTCCCGGGCGTCGTCACGGTTGAAAGCCCGGCGCAAGCGCCGCCGCAAAAGATTGCCTTCCAGGACCCGCCGCCGTTGCCTCTGGTGGAAAAGCGAGGCAATCGCGAATCGGTCGTGGAGGCTCTGGATTACTTCATGAAGGGCCACCACGCCGAGGCGATCAAGGCGTTGAGCGTGTACGAGGAAGACAAGCAGCAGGTGTTGCTGCGCTGGCTGCCCATTTGTGCCATGCTCGTCAACAAGCGCATCGGCGATCTGACGACGCAGGAGGTCGGCTTCCTGAACAAACAGCTCGACGGCCTGCGCGACAGCCTGTTGCCGCGCTCGGAGTTGATCATCACGAAGATGTGCTTCTGCAAGGAGGTGCGCGGCTTCGCATCCTTCGACGCCCTGCCGGAGAATCATCAGTTTCTCACCGGCTCACAGGATCGGATCGGCGAGCTGGTGCAGCTCTACATCGAGCTGAAGAACTTCGCCAGCGAACCGACCAAGGACGGCCAGTTCGTCACGAAGCTGTCGTGCCTGCTGGAGCTTCACGATCAGGCGGGGAAAAAGGTCTGGTCGAAACCGCTCGAGAGCAACGAGACGACGCTTCGCCGCAGTGCACGACTCACCGATTTCTATAGCCGCTACGGCTTCTACGTGCCTGCGCTGCCAGCGGGGACATATCGGCTCACACTGCATGTTGCGGATGAGACGAACTCGCAGTTGCGCCGTGTTGCCGAGCGATCGGTGGCATTCCAGGTGACGCCGGTGGCGAATCAGCCTGGCCTGCGTTAATTGCTGCTCGCGGCCTTGTCAATCGCCGCGCTGCGTGGGAAAATGACAGCAAGTTCCCACGTCCTTTCAAGCGAGCATCTGCATGGCCTTCGACAAGGAACAACGCGAGGAAGAGCGATTCCCGGTCAACGCCGGCTCGGCGTGCGTCCTGGCGGCGCCGGTATCGGAGGACTTCGGCCCGGTGCGCGTCAAGAACCTCTCCAACAAGGGCATCGGTCTCATTACCAGCAAGAAAGTGGAAGTCGGCGCGCTCCTGGCCGTCAAGCTGGCCAATGCCGCCAGGAAGGTGACCAAGACGCTGCTGGTGCGCGTGACGCACGCAACGCCGCAGGCGGGCGGCAGCTACCTGATCGGCGGCACCCTGGACCCGCCGCTGACGTACGAGGAACTGACGGTGTTTGTGATGTGACGCCAGGATGGTCAGGTGATGGGTATCTAAAAGGATCATATGCCGGTCTTCCGTCGATCCGCCTCACGGATTTTTCGTCCGGCTTCGTCGACCGCCTTGGTCGTCTCCGTGACCTTGTATTTTCCGATGGCGAGCCGCCAATCCTTGAATTTGCCGGGCTTGGGCTGAGCCTGAAGGACCTGCGCGAAGCGCTCTTCGAGTTCGGCAATGCGTTTTTCGAGGCTTTTCAGGGTATTTTTTTTCATGATGGCCTCCGTGGGAATTGTATCACATTCGGTTGGTCAATCACCCCAGCCTCGGCCAAACCACCTCGCCATGCACGACCGTCAGCCGACACGGTTACAAAGCGGCGCGGCAAGGACGTGCGTCAATGGTCAAGCTCATCGAAAACGTTCGGTCCGCCGCGACCGTAAGCCGGCAAGAGCGGTGGCTCGAATTCATCCGCGAACGCTTTACGTGCGGACGGGAGGCAGAACAACACCACGATCAAAGCGCAAAATACTAGCGCCGCGACCAAGCCAATCACGAGGCCCAGCCACATCGGGGCCACGAATATCCACGCCATCTCGTTACCGCGCTGCCCCAAGGCCGGAAAAAGCAAGACGGTAATCCATGTCGTGAATCCAATTGACTTGACGGCATGGCAAACGGCGGCGAGCAGAGCGGCGATTCGGGCTGTACGCATCAGTCGCAACGACCCAATGCCAGCGGCAACCAGGACGATGCCGGTCAGGCCGTCCCAAACGAAATACGAACATGCCACAATCTTGAGCGGGCGAAGCCCCTCCTCCACCACGCGTTGTTCGCGATGGGCTGGAGGCTCCTTGAGGAACGACATGGCCGCCAGACCGCCGATGGCGCCTCCTTCGAGGGCCAGGATAACGCCGTAAACCAACAGCAGCGCTGCCGCCGCGATAACGGCGCCAGGGCATGGGATCGGACGATTCACGCGAACCTCTTTTTTTCAAAAGCAGCGCTCACGCCAACACCGGCCCGACCACCTCGCCGTGCACGTCGGTCAGCCGATACTGCCGCCCCTGAAAGCGATATCAAAAGTCGATCAGCAACTGGAACGGCCGATTCTTGGCCCAGCGATAGAACCGGAAGTCGCTATCCAGCGTGAGAATCCGGCCCGTCCGCTTCTGCGTCGCCAGATCAACCAGGCAAGCGTCGGCCAATTCCATCGGCACGTCGGCGTATTTCTTGAGCAGGGTTTCCACTTCGGACGTGCGACTCGCAAGCGCAAACTGAATCTGAAAGATGCCTTCTCGCACATTCTGCATGATCCGCTCAGCCGCACCGTGCAAATGCCGCAACAGGTGGCAACTCTCGGCAAGGACCGCCTCACATGTCACCAACGTGCCTACGTCTTCCGGAACACGCAGGCACCGTTGATGATAGGGATCCGTTCGGTCCAGGCGGGCGACGATAAAGCCCGTGTCAACAAGGACTGGCTTCACGATTTCCCAAACCCTTCCATGTGCTTCTTATTAGTGGATAGATCCGGAATGCCCGACGCAAATTCGCCGGTTCCAATAATCTTGAGCGGCTTTTTGCCGAAGCCTTCCATGTGTTTCTTGTTCGTCGCCAAATCGGAGATGCCGGAATCGAATTGGCCCGCGCCCGTGAT
The DNA here is from genome assembly GCA_016200155.1 of Planctomycetota bacterium. Classification (GTDB taxonomy): domain Bacteria; phylum Planctomycetota; class Planctomycetia; order Gemmatales; family Gemmataceae; genus SIAQ01. The sequence goes on from JACQFG010000325.1 coordinate 3,376, forward strand.
CTTGATCTTGCGCGGTTTGCCGTTTTTCTTGCCATTCTCTTCTTGCGCTAATTCAATCTTGATGCGCAACCGTTTCCCCACCGGTAGCTTCACGGGCTTGTCGAGAACAATCACTGTGCCGTCGAAGTGCCCCGTGATCGTCTTGTTCATCGGTATTTCCTCACGTAAGTGGGCACGCTCATTATACGCGATCCGTCACGCCAGCACCGGCTCGACTACCTCGCCGTGCACGACGGTCAGCCGATACGGCCGGCCCTGGAAGCGATACGTCAGCCGCGTGTGATCGATGCCCAACAGGTGCAGAATCGTCGCCTGGAAGTCGTACGCGCTAACCGGGTTTTCAACGACGTTGTAGCATAAGTCGTCGGTGCGGCGGTAACTCATACCGGGCTTCCGGCCACCGTGGGACCGCCCTGCAAAATCATTTTTCAAAATCTAATTTCAAAGAGGGCAGCGCTTTTTTCAACGCGGCTTTGCCCGCGTCTGTCACCTTCGTGTCGTTAAGGTAGAGCGTTCGCATACTTTTGAGCCCGGCCAGCTCTTGCAGCCCCGCGTCCGTCACGTTCGTTTTGTAAAGGTAGAGCGATTGCAAGGTCTTGATCTGAGCCAACTCTTTCAGTCCAGCGTCCGTCACCTGCGTGCCGCCAAGGTCCAGCCTTTGCAAGGTCTTGACGCCGGCTAGTTCTTTCAGCCCCGCGTCCGTTACTTGCGTGAAGCTAAGGTCCAGCGATTGCAATCTCTTGAGCCCGGCCAGCTCTTTCAGCCCCGCGTTGGTCAACTTGGCGCCAGAAAGGTCGAGGCCAAACGGCATTGCCGGTCCGGGCAGCTTGGCGAGGACGTTCTCTTTCCACTCTGCAAATCGGAAGGCCGGCACGGCCGCCGCAAGCGCCATAAAGCCGTCCGGTTCGTCGAGAAATTCCACGTAGCCGCCTTTGCCTCCGCCCATCCAGCCGACCTTGGCGCCAGCTTTCTTCCAGGCCGCCGCGGTCGCCTCGTCGAACGACTTGGGACCGGGCCCCGCTTTCTCCTGCGCACCTGCCACCGTCGCGATGGCTAGAAAGCCTGCCAGCGCAAGGCCAAAACTCTTGGAACGGCGGGGGACCAGGCAGCGAACCAATGCGGCCACCTGCCAATCGCTTGACGGTCGATTCACGGCGGTCTCCTTGACGTTATTTTTTCGAATCCGCGGCCTTTATGCTGGGGCTTATGCGTTCGTTGCTCGCTACCCGGCAACGCCAACAACACCGGCCTCCACGCTCGGTTCAGGGACCGGATCGCCGCGCAGGCGAAGTCCCTCAATGTGAAACTCAATCGCCTCACGGATCACCCGCTCCACTTGTTTGCGAGTCTTGCCCGTGGCAATGCAACCGGGGAGGTCCGGCACGTACGCGGACCAGTTTCGCTTTCCCGACTCGTATATCACGAGATATTCTTTCATGGTTTGTCCTCCAAGCCCGCCTGCCTCAGAACGCTCTTCAGTGTCTTGGGCCGAACATCGTCCGACATATGACCGGACACTGTCACGGTTCCCGGTTTCGTCGGATGCACGAGCTGGCGATGATCGCCGCGCGTCCGGTCGATCTCCCAGCCATCCTTGTGCAGGAGCCTGAGCAGCTCCCGGACTTTCATGGTCATGTACGTATTTCCGTTCACGCTTATTATAGACTTCGACTCACGCCAGCACCGGCTCCACCACCTCGCCGTGCACATCCGTCAGGCGATACTGCCGGCCCTGGAAGCGATACGTCAACCGTGTGTGATCGATTCCGAGCAAATGCAGGATCGTCGCCTGGAAGTCGTAGGCGCTCACCGGGTTTTCGACGACGTTGTACGCGAAGTCATCCGTTCGGCCGTAGCTCATGCCGGGCTTGATGCCGCCGCCGGCCATCCAGATCGTGAAGCAACGGCCATGATGGTCGCGGCCATAGCGCGGCGCGTTGACATCGCCCTGCACGAAGACCGTGCGGCCGAATTCGCCGCCCCAGATGACCAGCGTATCGTCGAGCATGCCGCGTTCCTTCAGGTCCTTGACGAGGGCAGCGGACGGCTGATCGGTGTCGCGGCACTGGACGGCGAGTTGCGTCGGCAGGTTGTTGTGCTGGTCCCAGCCGGCGTGCATCAGATGCACGAAACGAACGCCGCGCTCTGCCATGCGGCGCGCCATCAGGCAGTTCCACGCGAAGCTGCCGCGCCGCTCGACATCGGGGCCGTACATGTCGAGAATGCGGCGCGGCTCACGCGAGAAGTCGGTCAGCTCCGGGACCGACGTCTGCATGCGATACGCCATCTCGTACTGCTGGATGCGCGTCTGGATTTCGGGATCGCCGACTTCCTGATGGCGAATGCGATTGAGTTCCGCGAGATCATCGAGCTGGCTGCGCCGCACTGGCGCGGGAACGCCTTGCGGGTTGGAGAGGTAGAGCACCGGATCGCCATTGGAGCGCAGCTTGACGCCTTGATAGCTCGACGGCAGGAAGCCCGAGCCCCAGTAGTAGTCGTAGAAGATTTGCCCGCACGAGAGTTCGCGGTCCTGCGAGGTCATGACGACGAAGGTCGGCAGATCGCGATTCATGCTACCCAGGCCATAGCTGAGCCAGGCGCCTATGCTCGGCCGGCCGGGCTGCTCGGCCCCGGTGAGAAAGAGCGTGACGGCCGGGGCGTGATTGATCGCGTCGGTGTGCATCGAGCGGATCACGCAGATGTCGTCGGCGATCGATCCGGTGTGCGGCAGGAAATCGCACATCCATTGCCCGCTGCGTCCCCACTGGCGAAACGGCGCGATGCCGGGCAGGACGGCGAGGTTCTGTTGCCCCGCGGTCATGGTGGTGAGGCGTTGGCCCATGCGCACGCTGTCGGGAAGCTGGGTGCCGCGAAAGCGATAGATGTTGGGCTTGTAGTCGAAGAGATCGACGTGCGTGGGGGCGCCGGTCTGCATGAGATAGATGACGCGCCGTGCCTTGGGCGGGTGGTGCGGCAGCCCCTGAACGCCCACGGCCGGCTGTCCGTGGGATTCGCCCAGCAGCGACGAGAGCGCCGCGAGGCCGAGAGTGCCGCTGACGCCGGTGAGGAACTGGCGGCGGGTTTGACAGATGGCGTGTGCGAGCGTGGATGTCATAGTTACTCAACGTCCTTTTTGTGGCAATGGGCTGTATTTACAGTAGTTTTCAGTTTTGTTCCGGACCCGACGCCGCGATTTTTTGAGCGTTCTCGAAATCGTCGAGCGATTGAGGGTTCCATTTGCCGATGACGATGCGATCCTTTGCAGGCGTGCTGTTTGGGTGGAGCCTGAACGCCTGCAGTTTTCGTAGTAAGATGGCCGCGATACCCACGAACCCGCAGGCTACGGACGCAGAGAAAAACTCTGTTATCAATTTCTTTTGGCCATAAGACTCTGTGTACGCCATTAGAGCAAAGGCGACCATCGCGATGAGAAATCCAATGCCGGTCCAAAATATCCACAATCGATACTCGCTGCGGATCTTGGCTTGCATGTTTGCTTGATACCAGCCGCATTTGAGGCATGGGATCGGGTCGCAATCGTGGATGAGTTGGTTGTGGAGCTCAGATTCCGCACGGGACCGGGCGCGATTCTCGGCACCGGCGTTATCGAGTAAGTAAAAGCTAGTTCCTTCGCCCCGCACTGTTCGCTTCATGCGGTAAACATATTTGAATCTGCAGTTTTCGCATTCAACGAACTTGAAAACTTCTCCGCTCGCAGTGCAGGTATAGTTTTTTTGGATAACTGGTATCATTTTTGGCATCCCCTTTTTACGGTATCACTCCTTCGTTATCACCTCATCCAGGTTCAAAATCAATGTTCGCCATCGCCGTCAGGGCCGCGTGTTCGGGGACGCAGTTCGATTTCGTTGTGATGCCGAATCATGTGCATATGCTGGCCGCGTTCCCTGACCAAAAAGCGATGCTGGCCCAATGCGAATCATGGAAGCATTTCACTGCCGTCCCGATCAACCGCAGACTGGGGCGCAAGGGCCGCTTCTGGCAGCAAGACGCATTCGACCACTTGGTTCGCAGCGAGGAACAGTTTTGGTACCTGCGCGATTACATCGCGAACAATCCCGTGCAAGCCGGCCTGCGACCGAGTGAATACATGCATTATTCGAAGCCGCTCGACATACAAAGACCAACACGCGGGGCGTGAGCGATGGTAGACATCACGCTCCGCGTGATGAAGAGCCGCCGGAGAACGTGACACACAACCAGGGATTCTGCCCAACCATCACGCGGAGCGTGATGTCTACCATCGCAGGCATCTCGCTCCGCGTGATGAATCGCCGAGCGTGTGGAGATAAGAAGATTCAA
>JACQFG010000016.1 GCA_016200155.1 Planctomycetota bacterium
CAATTCCGTAGCCACAAGCTGCCAGCTTGTGAGCTTGTTAGACTCAAAAGCTCACAAGCTGGCAGCTTGTGGCTACGAAATGAAAATCATCCGCCCAGCGACGTTTTGAGCGATTGCAATTGTTCCTTGGTATATTGTAGTGTCTGCTGAACTTGCTGCATCTGCGCTCGCAAGGCGGCGATTTCCGATTTCGCTTGCTGCAATTCGGTTTCGAGTTTCGCGACGTGATCGGCGTTGGCCCAGGCACTCGGAACGACGGGCGCCGCTACCGACACCTCGTCCATGGAGGCGCGCGACTTCAGCATCTCGATCTCTTTGGCCGCGTGAAAGCCGTGCGTGATCAGCGTGCCGCGGCGGCCTTCCTCGCCCATGAACACGACCAGTTTGCGTTCGGCGAGCGGCTTGAGGGCGGCACGCAGGGCATCGAGATCGTCGATCGGCTCCATGCGACTGGCGCGTTGACGCAGCTCGCCCTCCGTCTGCGGGCCGCGCAGCAGCAACTCCCCGAGGATGGCCAGTTCGACCTTGTTGACGTTCCACAAATCATAAAGATTGTGACGCCAGCGCTCGACGCGGCCGCCCTGGATGCGCGTGACGAGTCCCTTCGGCTGCAACCCGGCGAGTGTGTGCTCGACGTCCTCGTCGCTCAGGTTCAGTAGCGGATCGCGATTGCTCTTCTGATTGGACCCCGTCACCAAGGCATTGATGCTCATCGGATAGGCGTCCGGCGTCGTCTTGGCCTTCTCGACCATGACGCCGAGGATGCGCCGCTCCGCCGTGGTCAGGGCCGGCCAAGCTATCGGTGGCGTCTCGGCAGCAGCGGTAGACATGATCGCTCCTTCGTGGCTGATGCACATCATGGTATGCCGGAAGTGCCGTGATGTCCGTGCCCGGGCGAATCACGCAAGGTGACAAACATGCTCGACAGCAGCAAAAGAAACGCCCAGACATAGGCGCCATAGACCTGTGCCAGCTTACCGAGGCGATCGTTGGCGCTCACGTTCTGATCGTACACTCCGGTACTCGTTGCCAGCATCAACAAGGCCGTGATCGACAACGATATGCCGAGAAACCAGCGAACACGGCCGGGGAATCGCGACGAAGCAAGGCACACCATGATCGCGCTGACCGGCAGCAGCAGCGTCACGCAGTGATGCTTCCACGTCCGTTCGCAAAAGAGCAACATCCCCAGTACGACGACGCTGAACTCGGCCAGCATCTGCAAGCGCGGCCGCGTCTCGATCGACGTGCGGCAAAATCGCGCGGCCAGAATCGCGAATAATATCATGCAGCCGATCACAATGCCCTGCACGACGCTGCGATCCCAGGCGGCGAAGTTGTGCGTCTCAAGCACAACCTTGCGATCGCCTTCGTAATCCGAGAATGACGCCTGGTCGCTCAACATGCGATGCAGCAGGCCCGGCAGCGATTGATTCTTGTGTTCGCTCGTGACGACGCCGGCCGCATAGGGGGCGATCATGTGGCGATGCCAGCTTTGCAGATAGTCGAGGTTGTTGCTCCAGCCAAATACCGCTGCGGGCATGATCAGCACGAAGGCGATCAGGCTCAGGCACGCTGCCGCCAATGCAGCCCAGGCGCGTTTCCACAGCAGGTAAACGAGGAACAGCGCCGGCGTCAACTTGCAGGCGATGGCGAGTCCCAGGAGCGCCCCGGCAAGCTTGTCGCGCCGATGGCAGAACGCCCAAAGCGATGCCGTGATGAGAAAAAGGATTAGCAAGTTGACGTTGCCATGCACGAGATCGCCTTCGATCGGACGCAGGCAGATCAGCACGGCAACGACCTTGCCCCACAGGAGAAACGGTCGTTCCGGCGTGTCGAGCAACGTCAACACCATCAGGATGGACGCCAGGGCCAGGATCGCCTTGACACCGAACCATAGCGATGCGCCGAGCGTGGGCGGAAGCTGCAAAAACGGTTGCAGCAAGATTGCCATGATCGGCGGGTTGGGATAGGCGTGTTTCTCCCACACGTTGACGCCGTCGTCGAGATCGGCAAGCTGCGTCCGCCAGCGCAGAAACGCCGAACGCGCGTTGTGCTCGGAGTGATGAATCTTGAAAACGTACTGGGCATAGATCGCAGCGAAGACCAACACGAGCAGCGCGACGAGGCAGCGTCCGCGAAGCTGATCCGAGCGTGACTGCAAGGGAAGGCTGTCCATGCACTGCATCCTGCGTGAAATTCCTGTGCAAGGGGCTGACTCTATCACAGGGTCACGGGTGGACTCAAGCGGAACCGGGTGCGCGTAGGTCAGGCTTTCCAGCCTGACGGAGCCGGCGCAAACGTCAGGGTGGAAAGCCTGACCTACTTCGATCGGAACCACCAGCGCACCGCGCGCGATTTGCCGATATTGCCGATCTTGCCGGTTGCCAACCTTGATTCCGCCCCCTTGATCCTTGGCGGGAAGGCGATTCGGCAGGTACGCTTGAGTAAGGCTTTTTCAAGAGATTCTCTGGTCTCTATTCGGGGATGGGTCAGGCTTGTGGGTGTGTGTAAAACTCGCAAGCGCCAGGCAACCCATTTGACCGCGCCGAGTGGACCAGTTACTGGTTCTTTAGGATCGCTTAATTCTACAGCGCTGGGTCGCTGGGCCGGCGTGCCGCAACATCTTGTAGCCGCAGGCTTTAGCCTGCGGCCGTCCGAATCGAGGCCCCGCAGGACGGCCGCTGGCTAAAGCCTGCGGCTACAAGGCGTTGTGGCAAACTTTGGACGCAATGCAGCGCTGTAGAATTAACCGCGCGAAAAGCGAGACGCATCATGGCTTCGACCACCGAAATCTGGTACATCCGTCTGCCCGACGGTCGCGTGCTGCGCGCGCGTGGCACGGATCAGTTGCGGCGAATCTTGAAGTCGGGGCGCATTCCGTGGGAGAGCCGGGTGCGCCAGTCGACGGACGATCCCTGGCAGACGCTCGAGCGCACGCCGGACTTTGCGGACCTCGTGCCTGGGGAGAATCGGACCGCGGAGGACGCGCCGGCGGAAGGCGCCGCGCGCACTGCGAAGCCGCGCGGAGGGGCAGAGTTGCAGACGCTCGGCATGCGCGGCCTGGTGGAGGAGCTATTCAACGCATTCGAGAGCACGCTGCAGGGGACGAAGTTGAACGCTGCCGCCTGCGTGGGACTGGGCATCGGCGTCGTCCTTGTGATTGCGGGCGTGTTGATTCCGCTCTTGCCGACCGACTGGATTTGGGCCGGCTACGTCGGCGCGGCCCTGGTCCTGCTCATCCTGTTCAACATTTGCTCGAGCATCTTGACGCAGATGACGGCGCTCGAATTGTCGCGTTTCCGTCCCGCACACTTCCATGAGGTACGCGCCGGCATTGTCGGCTACACCGTTCGCTTGACTTGCGCCATGGCCCTGGTCGGCGGCGTGATGCTCGCCCTCATCCTGCTGTTCCGCTGGTTGCCGGGCTGGCTGCATCCCGCCGACACCGCGCAGCCCGGCCTCGCCATGGACACACTGCTCAATCTGGTCAATGGGACGCGGCTGCTTCTGGAAGTGATCTGCTGGCCGATCCTCGGCTACGCCCTGCTGATGATGGGACCAATCTACATCGTCGAGGACTATTCGATCGGACGCGGCTTGCGGGAGTGGGTCAACATGCTGCGGCAGCACATCGGCCGCATCTACTTGTACCAGGCGATCGCGTTCGCGTTTGCCGCCATCATGACGCTGCCGTTGATCGTGCCCGTGCTGCTCGCGTTCGGATTCGCCGGCGGCAATCCGCAGACATTGTCGCTCGGCGAGATGGTCCCGTTCTACTTGCTTGCCGGCGCCGCCCTGACGCCAATGCTGGCGTACTTGCTGGTCGCGCATGTTTTCATCTACTTGAACCTGCGCTACGAGTTCTTCTACTCGGCACGGGAGCGGTAAACGTCAGAGCCTGAAGCGTGAGCGAAGGATTATGGGTCCTTCGCTCACGCTTCAGGCTCTGACAAAATCAACGCCGAGCGCTTACGACAACAACTCATTCAGTGGTTCGCGGTCGTCGAGGATGTACATCGGGCGACCCGACTGGTTCGGGAACGTCATCGCCGGATCGATGCCCATCGCACGGTAGATCGTGCTGAGGATCTGCGAAGGCGTGGTGCGGCGATCGCGCGGGTATTCGCCGCGCGCGCTCGAGGCGCCGATCGCCTGGCCCATGCGCATGCCGCCGCCGGCGATCATGCACGACATGACCGGCGCCCAGTGATCGCGGCCCGCCCCGCCGTTGACGCGCGGCGTACGGCCGAACTCGCCCCAGACAATGACGGTCGTATCGCGATCCATGCCGCGGTCGTGCAAGTCTTGCACGAGATTGGCAATGCCGCGATCGAGTTCGGGAAGCTGATTGCGAAGCTGGATGAAGTTGCGATCGTGCGTGTCCCAGCCGCCGTAAGCGAGGGTGACGCAGCCGACGCCGGATTCGACGAGGCGGCGAGCGGTGAGGAACACATCGAGGCCGCGATAGCGATCGCGGGTGCGGACGTCTTCGTTGGACAGATCGAGCGCACGGCGGGTGGCGCCGGAAGCGACCATGTCGAAGGCCCGCTGGTTGAAGGTATCCATGCCAGCCATGGTGCCGGTGGCGTCGAGATCGCGGCGGAGCGAATCGAAGTTCGCCAGCAGCTGGCGGCGGTCATGATTGCGGCTGATGTCAACGCCGCCGGGGAGATTGAGGTTGGCGGTGCCTGCGCTGCCCGGAGTGAAGGGACGATGCGCGACGCCGAGATAGCCCGGCTCGTTGCCGAGGGTCATGCCGTAGAGACCGACGAAGGGGGGGATATCGGCATTGGCGTTGCCGCGGAGGCGCGACACGACGGAGCCGAAGCCCGGGTGATGCGCGACCCGGTTGGTCTGGTCGCTGTAGCCGGTCATGACGAGGCTGTCGGAGTGTTCATCGACGGAGACGATGGAGCGGACGCAGGCGAGCTTGTCCCACATGCGTGCTTGCCGCGGGAAATGCTCGGAAATCTGCACGCCGGGGACGTTGGTCTGGATGGGCCGAAACTCGCCGCGATATTCCATCGGAGCATCGGGCTTGAGGTCGTACATGTCCATGTGCGACGGTCCGCCGGGCAGATAGATCATGATGGCGGACTTGGTCGTGGTCGGCGAACGGGGAGCGTTAGCGACCGGAGTCGCCATCGCTTTCGCGCGAAGCATGTCGGCGAGAGTCAGGCCGGCGCCGAAGGCGCCGATCTTCAGAAAGCTGCGCCGCGAGATGCCGTCGCAGAACTTTTGAGCTGAGCCGAGCAGGTTAAGCATTGGATTCCCCCCAATAAAGAGTGAGTGCGCTCCCACATTCATTTCCGATCCTATTCTGCCGGATGTTTCGACGCAAGGCAAATTTGGATTATTTTTGATGTTCGCACCGATCACGGGAAAAGTCGGCCGGTTGTACCTTCTGGTATTCTTGAGCCGCAAAACTCATAACGCGTGAGTCAAGTTTCGTGGCCACAAGCTGCCAGCTTGTGAGCCG
>JACQFG010000326.1 GCA_016200155.1 Planctomycetota bacterium
CGCGCCCGCGCACGCCTGCGGCGTTGCGGCTAAACGAACTCGCCATCAAATCCTGCGGCAGTATCAGCGCCGCCGGCCGCGGTCGTCCGGTGGTCAGCGCCTGCCAGGCCACCGCGACCATGTCGGGGGTCTGGCGGTTGTCCATCACGGTGCCGACATACTTGGTACACGGTCGGAGGATGCTCTCCAGATCGATCTCGTGATAGGCGCCGCACTCTTGGTGCAGGCGATCGTGATTGACCTGGCCGGTGATGAGCAGCACCGGCGACGAATCGCCCCATGCCTCGCCGATGCCGGTCAGGGCGTTGGTCGCGCCGGGACCCGCGGTGGTGCAGACGACGCCGGGCTGACCGGTGGCCCGCGCATAGCCGTCGGCCGCGAAGGCGCCGGCCTGTTCGTTGCGGACAAGGATGGTGCGAATTTTGCCGTGCCGTTCGATCGCGTCATAGATCGCGACGGTGTGCGAGCCGGGCATGCCGAAAATGACGCGCACGCCGGCTTCGTAAAGGCATTGCACGAGCAGGTCGGCGCCGGTCATGGGACGTCCCCGAATGGTTCCTGTTTGGTTGGTATTGTAGCAGGCTGGTCATCGTCGGCCGCGCGCCTAAGCTACGATTAGCGACGCTTCGCAGAAGCGTCCTCTCCACGCTTCTTCGAAGCGTCGCTAACCTTGGAGAATATCGATGACCTGGAAATTTTCCTCCATGCCTATCGCATTCGTGGCCATTGGCCTGATCGGCTGCTGTTGCTTCCCGCGCTGGCAGGTGAACGCCAATCGGCCGCCGGCGCCTCAGGCACAGAATCAACCTATCATCAACAATAACCCCGTCCCCAATCCGCCTGACCCGCTGATCGACAAGCCGAAAGATAAGCCCATCGACAAGCCGAAGGATAAGCCGAAGGACAACACTCCGCAGACCGAGCCGACCGTCATGGCGATCAACAAGCTCGGCGGCTTCGTCAAGTACACCGACGACACGGTGGGCAAGCCGGTGCTCGAGGTTACGTTCAGCTACCCGCCCAGGGCGACCGACGCCGACGTCAAAACATTTCTCTCTTTCCCGCAGTTGCGCAAGCTGTCGATCCGCGAAACAAAAATGACCGGCGTCGGCCTGGGCGGCCTTTCCTCGTGCAAGGATCTCGCGGAGCTGGAGCTGCCCTTCAGCGGCGCGACCGACGCCGGCCTGAAGGAGATTGCCACCCTGCGGCAATTGAAGGTGCTCAAGATGGTCGGCGCCGACAAAAAGAAAGTCACCGACGCCGGCGTCCGCCAACTCTTCAAACTCGAGCAGCTTACCGAACTCGTCATCTGCCAGAACGGGAATTCGCTCGACGCTTCCGCGTTTGTCGGCGTCGGCAAGCTAAAGCAATTGCGCATAGTCGATTTCAGCAACTCCTCCGCCGACGACAATACGCTCAAGGAGTTGTCCACGCTGCCCCAGCTTCGGCAACTGTGGTTCTACGGCACGCGCATGACCGATGCCGGCATGGCCCACCTCGGCAAGGTCGCCACCCTCGAAGAAGTCAACGTCGGCTTCGAGGTCACCGACAAGGGCGTCAAGTCGCTCATCGGATTGAAGCAACTGCGCCGCGTCGGCCTGTACAACAGCCAGGTGACGGGCAACTGCTTGAAGGACCTGGCATCGATCCAAAGCCTCAAGGAATTACACCTGAGGACCACGGCGGCCGACAGCGGCCTGCCGGCCTTCCGCAAGTCGCGGCCGGATGTGACGATCACGCAACAGTAGAAAGGGCGCCAATGATTGGAATCCTGCTCGGCGCGGGGATCCTGGGAATCATCATCGCCCTCATGGAAGAAGGCGAGTTCCCCGGCTGGTGGAGCATGATCGCTTGTGTTCTCGCCTCGCTCATCCCGGCGGCCATCGTAAACGCCTTCCTGCCGGAGGGGTTGTTCATCATTGGATTGGCCGTCGGCGCCGTTTGCGCGGGATGCATGATTTCCGCCCTGTGCGGCATGAGCGTCAAACGCGCGATCATCGCGGCGGCAATCTACCTCGCGATCCAGACCGTGATCTCGACGATCCTTTACTTCTTGATCAGCCGGTGATAGCGTCACCACAAGGAAACTCGCATGTCCACGTTTCCGATGATGACCGTGCAGCAGCACATCCTCGAAGAACAGCGCCGGCTGCGGCCCGGCGCGAGCGGCGACTTCTCCTGGTTGCTCTCCGGCATAACGCTCGCCACCAAGATGATTGCCGCCCAGGTGCGTCGCGCCGGCCTCGTGGACATCGCCGGCGCCGCGGACGAGGGCAAGAACGTGCAGGGCGAAATCGTCCAGAAGCTCGACGTCATCGCGAATCAAGCTCTCTTGCAATGCCTGGGCAATCGCGGCAACGTCGCAGTCATGGCGTCCGAGGAGAATGCCGAGCCGGTCGTCGTGTCGCGCGACTGGGAAAACGGCACCTATGTCGTCATCTTCGATCCGCTCGACGGGTCGAGCAACATCGACGTCAACGTCTCGGTCGGCACGATCTTCTCGATCCTGCGCCGCAGCCCGGAGCCGGACAAATATCGCACGCCGCTCGAAGACGTGCTGCAGCCGGGGCTGAAGCAGGTCGCCGCCGGCTATGTCGTCTATGGTTCCTCGACGATGTTCGTTTACACCGCGGGAAACGGCGTCAATGGCTTCACGCTCGATCCGGCGATCGGGGCATATCTCATCAGCCATCCGAACATCACGATGCCGGCTCATGGCTCGATCTACTCGGTTAATGAGGCGAACGCCGACAGTTTCCCGGAGCCGTATCGCAAGTACCTCGCCCATCTGAAGAGCGGCAAGGCGGGCCGGCAGTACTCGTCGCGCTACATCGGCTCGCTGGTTGCCGACTTCCATCGCACGCTGCTCAAGGGAGGCGTTTTCCTGTATCCGCCGACGTCGTCGCATCCCAAGGGCAAGCTGCGCTTGATGTACGAAGCCAACCCGATCGCATTCCTGGCGGAGCAAGCTCAAGGCGTCGCCACCGATGGGACACGGCGCATCCTCGAAAAGCCGCCGGAGAGCCTGCACGAACGCACGACCCTGCTGGTCGGCAGCCGGACAGAGCTGGACCTCCTCAAACAGTTTCTTAAGTAGCGTGCCGTTTGCGGCGGATGCGGCCCGCCATGAATGGCGGGCTATATATAACATGATGATCCATCCGACCGTCGCGCCCCCTCGCATAGGGAGTTCTCACCGTGTCGAAATCGCGCATTCTCCTCGTCGTCGCGTTGTTCCTCGCCGTCGTCGGTCTGAGCCGGCTGATCCAGGTGGACGCTCAGGCCAAGAAGCCGGCCCCTACCCCTTCGTGGATCTGGCTCGGCGAACCGCGGCCCAACCAAACGGTCTACTTCCGCAAGGAGATCGATCTCGAATACCGCGTCACCAGCGCCCGACTCTACGGCACCTGCGACAACCAGATGACCGTCTACATCAACGGCAAGGAAATCATTTCCAGCGATGACTGGGAGACGCCCGTTTTTCGCGAAGTGACCGACGCATTCGAAGGTCCAAAGGTCGTAGGCCAGATCGTAAACAACGTCATCGCCGTGAAGGCTCACAACACGGACGGCCCCGCGGGACTCCTTTTGCGCATCGTGCTGCAAAATTCGAAAAAGCAAACGATCACGCTGGTGACCGACAATACCTGGCGTGCTTCCGATAAGCCTGCCGACGGTTGGCAAGGCGTCGCCTTCAATGACGACGCATGGAAGCCCGCGTCCGTCGTCGGCAAGCTCGGCGGCGGCCCGTGGTTCAAGGTCAACGAGGCCTCCCTGCAAGGCACCGCCAAGTTCAAGAAGCCGACCGCGACGCCCATCGAACTCATCAAGGTCAAGAAGGACTTCAAGGTCGAGCTGCTCTATTCCGTCCCCAAGGCAACGCAAGGCTCCTGGGTCAGCATGACCGTCGATCCCAAGGGCCGGCTCATCACCTCCGATCAATACGGCGGCCTCTATCGTATCACGCCTCCCGCCCTCGGCGGCAAAGCAGATGACACCAAGGTCGAGCCGCTCCCCGTCGAACTCGGCGAAGCGCACGGTCTGCTCTGGGCGTTCGATAGCCTCTATGTCGTCGTCAATGAGGGCCGCAAATACAAGCCGCGCGGACTGTGGCGCGTCACGTCATCGAAGAACGACGATGTGCTCGACAAGAAGGAACTGCTGCGGGAAATGGACGGCAACGGTGAACATGGCCCGCACGCCGTCATCCTCGGGCCGGATCGCAATTCACTCTACGTCCTCCACGGCAACCACACCAAGCCGGTCAATGCCGAGCACACCACGGTGCCACGCATCTGGGGCGAAGACTTCCTGACGCCGCGCCTGTGGGACGCCAGCGGCCACGCCGTCGGCATCATGGCGCCGGCCGGCTCGATCTACAAGACCGACAAGGACGGCAAGGAGTGGACGCTCATCTCGGTCGGTTATCGCAACCAGTACGACGCCGCCTTCAATCGCGACGGTGAACTGTTCACCTACGACTCCGATATGGAATGGGACATGAACCTGCCGTGGTACCGCCCGACACGCATCTGTCATGCCGTCCCCGGCAGCGAGTTCGGCTGGCGCGGCGGCACTGGCAAGATGTACGAGTACCACCCCGATAACCTGCCCCCCGTCGTCAACGTCGGACCCGGCAGCCCCACCGGCATGACCTTCGGCTACGGCGCCAAATTCCCGGCCAAGTATCAGGAAGCGATGTTCTGCTGCGACTGGAGTTACGGCAAGCTCTACGCCTGCCATCTGACGCCCGATGGCGCGAGCTACAAGGGCGAACTCGAGGAGTTCCTCAACGGCTCGCCGCTGCCGCTCACCGATATCGTCGTCAATCCGAAGGACGGCGCCCTGTATTTTGCGATCGGCGGTCGCACCACGATGTCGGGGCTCTATCGTGTCACCTATGTCGGCAAGGAATCGACTGCTGAGCCGATGGTGTTCGACCTACCCGACAAGAATCGAAACGCACGCAAGAAGCTCGAATCCTACTACGGCAAAAAGGACGCAAAGGCCGTCGAGACCGCCTGGCCGTTCCTCAGCCACGAAGATCGCTTCCTGCGCTACGCTGCCCGCACAGTGCTGGAGTTTCAAGATCCGGCCAACTGGCAGGAGAAGGCCCTGGCCGAGAAGAACCCGATCGCGTTGACCCAGGCGATCATCGGCCTGGCCCGTGCCGGCGACAAGGCGCTGCAACCAAAAATGCTCGCAGCCCTGGAACGCGTCGATTGGTTCAAGCTGGCCGATTCACTTAGGATTGATTATCTGCGCGCCTATCAGCTAGTCTTCGTTCGGGGGGGGCAACCTTCAGACGCATGGAAGCAGCGCGCCGGCAAACGCATCGGCGCCTGGTATCCCACGAACAACCGCGCAGTCAACGCGGAACTTTGCAAACTCATTTGCTATCTCGAAGTCCCCGGCGGCGTCGCCAAGACACTCGACCTGATCGCCAAGGCGCCGTCGCAGGAAGAACAGATCGAATACGCCCTGTCGCTGCGCAGCGTCAAGACCGGCTGGTCCACCAAGCAGCGCGAGGAGTATCTCGACTGGTTCCACAAGGCCGCCAACTACCGCGGCGGCAATAGCTTCCACGGCTTCCTGCGCAACATCCGCACCGACGCCATCAAGACCTTCACGCCCGAGGAAAAAGTCGCCCTCAAGGCCGCCATCGACAGCGTACCGACCCCAACCGCGCCGAAATTCACCTTCAAGAAACGCGAAATCGTCAAGAAGTACACCGTCGAGGAGTTGGTCCCCGTCGTCGAGAAGGGCCTGACCGGCCGCGATTTCGACAAGGGCCGAAATTTGTTCGGCGAAATGAAGTGCTTCGTCTGCCATCGCTTCAACAACGAGGGCGGTGGCATGGGCCCCGATCTTACCGTCATCTCCGGCCGATTCGGTCCGCGCGATTTGATCGAGAAGGTCATCAACCCGTCGAAGAACATCAGCGATCAGTACGCCGCCATCGTGGTCACGACCACCGATGGCCGACAGATCACGGGCCGCATCGTCAACCTCGCCGGCGACGGCATGATCATCAACACCGACATGCTCGACGCCAACAAGCTGGTCAACGTCAATCGCAACCTGATCGATACCATCGAAACTTCGAAGGTGTCGATGATGCCGGAGGGCTTGATCGACGGCTTGCAGCGCGAGGAGATCCTCGACCTGGTGGCGTATCTGTATTCCCGCGGCGATCGCAATCACAAGATGTTTCGCAAGGATTGAGATGGCCAGGCAAAAGCGAACGCCGGAAGATTTCGACAATCCGTGGAAGAGCGCCCTACAGCACTTCCTGCCGGCGTTCCTCGCGTTCTTTTTTCCGGACATTCACGCCGACATCGACTGGTCGCGCGGGTTCCAGCCGCTGGACAAGGAATTCCAGCAGATCGTGCGTGGAGCTGAGGTGGGGAAAGTAATCGCGGATAAGCTATTCAAAGTCTGGCTGCACGACGGTAGGGAGCACTGGCTGCTGATTCATGTCGAGATTCAGGGCGAATCGGAAATAGAATTTCCGCGGCGCATGTTCGACTACAACAGTGCCGTTCGCAAGCTGTATAATCAAGAAGTGGTCAGCCTTGCCATGCTGTGCGACGACCGGCCCGAGTGGAAGCCGACGACGTTCTCCTATGGCCGCTGGGGCTGCCGGGTGGAGTTGACCTTTCGCATCGCAAAGCTCCTTGACTACGCAGGCGATGCGAAGGCGCTGGATTCGAGCGACAACCCATTCGCGGCCATCGTGCAGGCCCATTTGCTAACGCTGGCGACTCGCAACGATGTGGCAGCGCGCCGGACCTCGAAATTTCGCCTCGTCAAGCGGCTGCTGCAGAGCCAGCACACCAAGGAACACGTGCGGCTCTTGTTCGGCCTGATCGATTGGCTGATGACGCTTCCCGATGATCTGGATGAGGCGTTTCGCACCGACGTTTATCGCCTTGAGGAGGAGAATCAGGTGGAATACATGAATACGTTCGAACGGTACGGCTTCAAGAAAGGCCGCGAGGAAGGCCGTGAAGAAGGCCGTGAAGAAGGCGAGCGCGTTGGCTTGCTCGAAGGAATCGCGTTGGCTCTTGACGCCAAGTTTGGCGCGGCTGGGCTGAAGCTCGTGAAAAAAGCTCGTGCTCTGCCGGACGTCGCCGAACTGCGCAGGTTTGCGCGATTTCTAAAGACAGCAGCAACCGTCGCAGAGGTCCGCGAATATCTGGCGTGACGTGGACCGGTCACTTCTTCTTATCCGCGTCCTCCGCCTTGTTGATCGTGCGGATCAGCTTGTATGCGAACACCAGCGACAGCACGAAGCCGATCGAGCCGATGATCGAGATGCCGCCCGGCGCCGGTTCCGCGTGGTTCGCATAGAGAATCGACGAGCCGACGAAGAAGGACGCCGACAAGACGCCAAGGACGAGGCGGTTGACCGTCGCTTCCAGGCGGCGATGCTCGTGCTTCAATTCAAACGTGCCGTTGCGCAGCCGCCGCAGGATCTCGGCGGCGTCGCGCGGAAACATATCGATCAGACGGTCCCAATCGCGGTAGGCACGGTACAGCTTGCGCAGCACGCGGTCCAGCGACAGCTTGTTGCGCAGCACCTTCACCTGGTAGGGCTCGATCAGCTCGGCCAGATTGAAGTTCGGGTTGAGTTGCCGCGACGTCCCTTCCAGCATTACTAGCGTCTTGAGCATCATGGCCAGCGGCGTCGGCAGGAGAATGTGATAGCGGCGCACGATATCGGTCATCTGCTTCAGCGCGGCACTCAGGTTGAAGTCGCGCAGCGATCGGCTGCCGAACTCGCTGACGAAATTGCTGATCTCGGCGCGTAGAGCATCGCGATCCAATTCGGGCGGCGCCGAGCCAAGCCGCATGACGCTGTCGGTGAGTTCGACCGCGTCCTTGCTGATGATGGAGATGAGCAGCGATTCAACTTCCTCGCGCAGGGTTTCGTCGAGGCGTCCGACCATGCCGCAATCGATGACGCCGACGACTCCACCGGGGAGCATCATGAGGTTGCCGGGATGCGGGTCGGCGTGATAGAAACCGTCGCGGAAGATCATGTCGAGGTACATGCCGGCGCCGCGCTGGGCGAATTCGTTGAGGTTGAATCCGGAGCCGCGCATGCCTGGGACGTCCTCGCCGCTGATGCCGACGAGC
>JACQFG010000329.1 GCA_016200155.1 Planctomycetota bacterium
GGTGCAAAAGCTCTACATCATCAACACCGCCGGCGACGATGTTACCGTGGCGGATGTCGCTACCAATAAAGTGTTAGGCCGAATCGAGGTTGGGCCGCGCCCGCACGGCATCGCCGCATCGGCGGCAGGAGATTTGCTCCTGGTCACCGTTGAAGGAGGCAAGGGCGAACTCGTGTGGATCGATCCGGCGACCGACAAGGTCGTGCGCCGTTTGCGAACCGGGTCGGCCCCCAATCAACTCGCCGTGACGCCGGATGGCAAATTCGCGTTCGTCCCGGTGAACGGCGGCAACTACGAGGTCGTCGACGTCGCCCAGGCCAAGATCATCGACAAGATCTTCACCGGCGGCCAGCCCCACAATACCCTTTGTTCCGCCGACGGCCAGCGCATGTACCTCGCCCCCCTCGGCAATCCGAAGAAGGTCACCATCGTGGACGTGGCCTCGCGCAAGGTGCTCGGCGAGATTCCGTTCAGCAATTCGGTTCGCCCCGTTGCGATCACGAAGGATGAGAAGAAGTTCTTCGCCCAGGTTGACGGACTCGTGGGGATCGAGATGGCCGACGTCGCCGCGCGCAAGATGATTCATCGCGTGCCGGCCGAGATCCCGCCGGAACTCAAGAAGATCAACAGCCGCAGTCACGGCCTGGGCATTCGTCCGGGCGACAAGGAAGTATGGGACTGCGACGTCGAGCGCAAGGTGGTCCACGTCTACGACATCACCGGCGCGAAGCCCAGGCAGACCGCCACCATCCCGATCGGCGGCACCGTCTACTGGCTCACCTTTGGGCCCGACGGCAAATACTGTTACGTCTCCGTTCGCAGCCGCAATGAGGTCGCGGTGGTGGACACGGCGACCCGTGAAGTCGTCGCCCGCATCCCGACCGGCAAGGAACCGAAACGGCTGCTCGTCGTGGAAATACGCGACGCAGCGCCGAAGAAACCGCCGGTTCAGCAGGAACGAATCAACAAGGTGCGCACCGCCTTGAAGGATACACAAGCCGAGATCCGCCGTGCCGCCATCCTTTCTCTGGTGCACTCGGACCTCTCGGCAATCCTGCGCGAGGACATTCAGGACGCTCTCCAGGACAAGGATGCCGAAGTGCGGGCGACGGCGGCGACGGCAACCGGGAACCTCGGGGCGGCGGCGGCGCCGGCGGTCCCGGCATTGATCGGCCAGTTGCAAAATGATCCGAGCAAGGAGGCGCGCGAGACCGCCGCCCGAGCCCTGGGGCGAATCGGCAAGGCGTCCAAAGAAGAGCGGCGTGCCGTGCCACACTTGCGCACCAGCGCTGCCAAGGACGCCGACCCCGTGACGCGTGTGGTCGCCCTTGGCGCCCTGGCGATGATGGACGTGGACGTCGGCGCGCAGGTCGCTGCCTTGCGGAAATTCCTGCACGATGAGAAGCCCTTGGTGCGCATGAAGGCCGCCCATGGGTTGGGAATGATCGGTTCCGCCGCCAAGGCAGCGGCTCCGGAAATCGTAGAAGTCTTGGAGCGCGCCACTGACGCGCACCAGCGCGGCTACATCGCGCGTGCCCTGGGCAACACGGGCGATCCGGCTTCGTTGCCGGCCCTTAACAAGGCACTTCGAACCGAAACCGATCCGGGAGCGCGCGGCGAAATGCAGGGCGCGATCGTCCGACTGGGGGGAAAGGCGCCCCAAAAGTAGACCTTGTGTTTTTCCGAAAGGTGATTGCACACATGGTGCTGCCCTGGCATCTTGTCCGTGCAGTCGGCGCCGTCGGGATGAATGCTCCAGATGCCCCAATCGAGATCGGAGCGAAAACCCTGATCTTCCAGGGAACTGAACATGACGCGCCCATCCTTGAGAGCTACCGGACGCAAGGCGCTCGCAATGTTGAGGTGGCCGATCATTTCCACGTTGCTGCCGTCGCCATCCATGACAAACAACTGGAAGGGAATGTTGAATCCCATGTTATTGCCGCGCGGCATCTCGAAGCCATTGCGATTGCTGGTGAACATTACCTTGCCGCCCGGCAGGGGGAGCCCTCTTCGGCCACAAGCCGCCTGAGAAATCCGGATGGGGCGAAGGCCTGCGCAAGTCGCGCTACATCTGGGCATTCCAGTCGCGGCGCAGCTTGCTGATCTGGAAGATCTTCGGCGCCCGCCTGGACGGCTTCAGCAACGACGACCACCCGATGGAAGCGGTCCCTGGCGATCCCAGCACCCTGCAACTCAAGGGACAGCCCTATGTCCCGAGCCCCCAAAACCGATTGCGCCCCGACGTCGGTTATACCGGCGGAATCATGCCGTCCCCTGAAGCCGGCAAGTCGGGCAAGGTCGCGCCGCTTACCGATGAGGACAAACGCACGCTCGTTCGCTGGATCGACCTGGGTTGCCCCATCGATCTGGACTACGACCCCGCCAATCCACAAGAGCGCGGCTACGGCTGGATGCTGGACGACACGCGCCCGACCTTGACCCTGACCTACCCCAAAGCCGGCGTCAATCCGCCACTCACGCGGATCCTCGTGGGCATGCACGATTACTACACAGGCCTGGACTTGGCCAGCTTCCAGGTGGTGGCCGACTTCACGCTGGACGGCGTGAAGGCAGGAGAGACCCTGGCGCCGAAGTTCACAGCGAAGACGCCAGGCGTTTGGGAGCTGCGCCTCGCGAATCCGCTGGCGTCGTTGCCGCAAGGCAAACTGAAGGTCGAGGTCCGCGATCGGCAGGGGAACACGACGCGGATCGAGAGGACCTTTTCGGTGTCGGCGAAATGAAATTCCTGGCCGGGTGGTGTTAGGACGCCCAGTTTTCTACTTTTAAGGTCGGTTCAAACTGCGTTAACATCTTGCCGAAGTTGCCGTGAGAGTCATTTGTCACCAGCACGAGATTGTGCGTCCTGGCCTGTGCTGCGATCCAAAGGTCGTTTTCGTCGATGGCCAGTTTCTGTTCCGTCATTGGATAGACCAGTTCCTCGGCGCGAAGTTTCTTGGATTTTCTCGACTTCGGCGCGCAATGGTTGAAAAGCCAGGCACGCAACTCTCCGTAGTGCTCGACGACATCTTTTGTGATGGCACGCGGTTCCGGGCATTGTTCCGAAACGAACTTGATTTTGGCGGCATCCATCGCGGCGTACTCGGCTTGTTTCGCCGGGTCTGGCACGTGCGATGCGCGGGCACCGTAGTCGATTTCGCCAAGAGTGATGACGGAAACGTAGAAGTTAGAAACGTATTGGGTTTGCGGATCCGGTTGCCTCGCCAAATTAACGCGGGCTTTTACCTTGATGTGTTCAGAACACCTTGGGTCATACCAATAGGCGATGATGTTGGTGTCGAGGAGGTAGTCCGCCATGGCTTACTCCTCTTCTGCCGTGCCAAATGCCGCAGTGTTCAGTATTTGACGAACATACTCGGACTCCCCCGGCTTGAAGCGGTCCGCGGTGACATCGGCTTTAGCGATTTGAAAACGGTCGGAAAGGATTTCATGGAGCGGCAAATAGGACGTAAATCCAGGCGGATAATAGCCGCGGAAGTCGCAGCCAACGCCCTTGCGCTCGACGCCTGTGAACAGGTCGAGCAGTTGACGTTCGAGGCGAGGGGGGAGGTCATACAGCTTGAGCACCTCGGCATCAAGCGCAAGCAACATTCGCTTCACTGCATTCGTAGCATCGACTTGCATGAACGCTGCGTCCGATGCCTCAACAGCGGCGAGATAGGCTGATGCTGCGGTTTCGATCGCGTTGCACCGTTCACGGGTGATGACAGGTAGCGGCAAGTCGGCGATGAGTCCATCATAAATGTGCTTCTGCATTGTG
Source organism: Planctomycetota bacterium (assembly GCA_016200155.1). Taxonomy (GTDB): domain Bacteria; phylum Planctomycetota; class Planctomycetia; order Gemmatales; family Gemmataceae; genus SIAQ01. The sequence continues at coordinate 3,782 of JACQFG010000329.1, forward strand.
TTGCAGTAAGCATAGGCATTGCCTACGGGCGAGTTTAGGATCGCCCATAGGACTTGGATCGACGGTCCTCCAGTCTTTGGGCGAACCGTGAGATAGGTGTTGATCGCCGCATGACCTGCATTGTCAAGAAACGCCTTGATTCGCCAAGGACCGCGCATGGCCCGTATATAATTGACGACGACTTGCGGCTTGCCCGTCGCATCGCCGCTTCTCCATGGCGCCACACGTGTCCGCGCTGGACTCAGCCAAGAGGACAGGGGGAGGCTCCAGATGTTCGCGTTCGTGTGCCCGTGGAGGAACGCGGGCACTGCATCAGCAGTCTTGTGCTTTGCTAGTCTACGCGCCAAAGCGATCAGTCCCTTTCGCGCAAACGAAAACCCCTGTCCAACATCGGCAACATTCGACAGCGTCGGGTGTTTACGTAAGGCTGTCCACACGTCCAGCAAGTCCGGCACACGAAAACTCTTGTGGGGATCGGCTTTGAATCGATCCGTCAGTGCTTCGAGTTGTGAATCTGGTTCATAGCTCTCTGCGAATCTCCGCACCCCGTTTTCTCGTACATGGCAGTATCGCACGGAGCGAACTGCATCTTTACCTGCGGGCCGGCGACGACCGAGCAAGACCACCGATTCAGGCTCGCCTTCTGCGAACACTTTATCCGCAAACAGGCAAATCTCGCGAAGGTCAAAGTCATTGAGGAGGGCATCGCGAGACGCCCGCGCTTCGGTGCCATGAAGCACGACTTGGGGCAGAATGAGCGCAAAAAGCGCTCGCTCGGGAAGGTTTGGCAGCGTCCGATTCATCAGTTCGATCGCCTTGGGCCGGTTGACGGGAAACCCGGCATTCTCACACGTCGCCTTTTCGTCCTCCTCGAACGCTTCATATGGCGGGTTGCAAAGCAGAATCCTACAACGAGACGCCTCGGACATGAGCACGTTTGAAGCGAACATATTCCCGTCGCGCAGATCCCAGCCATCGGGATTAGGTATGTCCGCTAGCGTTAGTGATAGGCGAGCGATCTCACGCGCAAAATCGTCGATCTCGACGCCATGAATGTGGGACTTCAAGTAGTCGTGGACTTCGGCCTCGTTCCGATCCTGCACTTCCAGCCGGAGAAGTCTCATGGCAGACAGAAGAAACGGGGCGTGTCCGCACGCCGGTTCGAATACATGTCGGTCTTCTGCGGGAATTTCGCGAATCCAGTCGTACATTTGCCAGACCATGTAATCCACGAGCCAAGGAGGCGTTGCGTGGATGCCAAGTTTTTTTCGCAGGGACTTGGTCACAAGTGTGTGCTCGTAGACGTATGCAAGAGTCTCTGGAGAGACAGCGCCAAAGCTGCCCGCGCCGCTGAACAACGAAACCGCAGATGCGAGCGCAGTCTTCCAATTGTCTGGAATCGAAATGGTTGGTTTGCGCTTGTCATAGTGCTTTGTAACTGCGAATAACACATCAACGGGCCTGGTCAGATCCAGACCTTTGAAACCGCGAACCCCCTTATCCTTCAGGATTTTCCCAGCGAGTAGCCGGAACACGGCGGTAAAGACATCGCGTAGCCGTTTCTTGGTCGGCTCGCCACCGCCCAAGGCTGTAAGGATTGCGCGAGTCATTTCCTCGACCAATTCATGCAGCTTCGCGCCTGCCTCCTCCCGTAAGAGCGGCAATAGCCCCATGTCGACAAAGTCGAGTTGCCTGGACTTGTCGATGCGTGCGATAGTCTTGCCGCGATAGACACTCACCGGATCGAGATGGTTCTTGTGCGTTCGGACGAACGCCGGGAATTCGTCGGCCGGTTTCGATTCAAACAACTTCGGCTGACCCGCATGTTGGACCCACCAATCTACGGTACTATTGCGATTCACCCACACGATGGGCGCGCCCATTCCCCGACACGACCGGGCAGTGGCTTCCGAATCGCCGTTACCGACCATGACTGCGATACAGGCTGAGTCAAAGTCCCATGGCTTCGTGGCGAATCCAACGTACGGAATCGTCATCGAACCAAATGCGTAGCCTTCCTTCAGGCGCGTACCAGTGTACCCGCACTCTTCCAGGAGCGGCTTCAAATTAGCGGCGGAATTAGCCGTCAGCGACACGGTAAACGTTACCTCAACAGGGGGCCTGGTTTCAGTCTTATACGCGTCTTCCATGTCCGTTTTCAAGGTCATTGTACGTTAGCCGGCTCCTCATTCGACGCCAAAGTCGACGCCGCTTCCGCCCGCCTCGCCATCGCAAACCGAAACGGCTCCGTCTTCGTGCCTTCGCCGGCCGCGGTGAAGTGGCCGAATTCGACGCCGTGAGCCAGGGTGCGCCAGAGCGAATCCGGACGCGGCGTTTCGCCGGGCCAGCGGTCGAGCAACTCGCGGCACGTCAATGGCGTCGGGCTCGCCTTCAGGAGCGTTTGCAAGGTGCTCAGCAGCGGCGGGTGCGGCGCGGGGCTGTCGGGCAGGAGCACGTAGTCGGTCCCTTCTGGGTTCAGCTCGGCGCTGACTGTTTGCAGCGTTTCCGGGTAGCGGCCCACGCCCGTGAAGGTGCGGCGGCGCGTCATGTTCACGCCGCGTGGGATTGCCATTTCGATCACGATGTCCGCGGACGCCGCCAGCGGGCGGTGGACGTTGCGGCTCTGGTTCAGAATCAGCACGGCGACGGGGAAGTCGGCCATGTCGCGCAATGTCGAGATCGCCCAGCGCAGAGTTCGCTTGTTTCGATCTGCGAGCGGCAGAAAGTTCACCGCCGAGTCGATCACCACGAGATCGTACTTGTAATCGGGGAAGTTGAGCTCCAGAAAATCGTTGAAGAATCTCCGCCAGCGGCCGCGCATGGGGAACGGGCCCGGCGGTTCATGAAAGATCAGGTCGGGGCCGAAATCGAGGGGCGGTTGGCGGAGGGCCCAGAGTTGTTTGTTCTCCTCGGAGCAGAGGATGGTTTTGCCTGGCCAAACGGTGCGGCCCAAAAGTTCGCCGCCGGCGCGCAGGCGATCGAGCAACAAGCTCAGCAGCGTCGTTTTGCCGATTTTTTCGGGGGCGGAAAGGAGCGTGACGGCGCCGTTGGCCAGCACGCCTTCCCAGAGCCACGGTATGGAGTGTCGCTGTTTTTGCACGCAGGAGTTGGTTTGGCCGATGGGGCGTTTGATCTCGGTGGGCATGGGTGTGTACCTCGGAGGGTGTGTGCAAAACTCGCATGCGCAATGCAAGCCATTTCCTCGATCGTAACCCAGCCAGCGCGAGGATTCAAAGTCAGTTGCAGCGAAAAGAGGTGTGTCGGCGTGAGGGTGTGTGCAAAACTCGCAGGCGCAATGCAAGCCATGTTCACACCGCGAAAGCGTGCAGGCGAATCTATTGTCTACAGCAGCTCCGAGATCGGACGTTGATCGTCGAGCAGAAACGTCGGTCGGCCGGCGTAGTCGGGAAGCGTTGTCGCGGGGTCGAGGCCGAGGGTACGGTAGATCGTCGCCAGCATGTTCTGGGGCCGGTAGGGGACGCCGACGGACGCGCTGCCGTGGCGATCGGTGCGGCCGATGACCTGGCCCATGCGGAGCCCGCCGCCGGCGAACAGGCCGAAACCGGCGCGCGGCCAGTGATCCCGGCCGTCCGGCGAGGCGCCGTTGCCGGTGCCCTGGCCGACGCGCGGCGTGCGGCCCATCTCGCCGCCCACGTACACCAAGACGTCCTGGTCCAGGCCGCGCTCGTGCAGGTCGGTAATGAGCGTGTGCACGGCCCGATCGAGCCGAGGCAACAGCGTGCGCAGGCAATTGAAGTTGCCCGTGTGCGTGTCCCAGGAGTTCGCGGTCATGCCGACGATGCAGTCGCGCTCCTGATTGCCGAAGGTCAAGGTGACGACGGGCACGCCCGCCTCCACGAGCCGACGCGCCTGGAGCAGCCGGAGGGCTTCCGCGCTGCCGTAGCGTTCGCGAAGCTGCAACGGCTCTTGGCTGACGTCGAACGCCTCGCGGACCCGGGGACTGGTGACCATGTCGAGCGCCTGCGCGGAGAAGTGGTCCATGCTGGCCAGGTCGCCGCGGACGGTTTCCAGGTCCCGGCTCATGGCGTCGAATTCGCGCAGCAGCGTGGTGCGTTCTTGCAAGCGGTCCAGGCGGATATTGCGGTTCAGCGAGAAGTTGTCGAGGTTGCCGCGCACGATGAATGCCTTGTGGGCCAATCCCAGGTAGGCCGGCCCGTTGCGAAACGTCTGGCCCACGATTTCATCGAGTGCGACATAAGCGGGCAAGTCATCGCGCCGGCGCTGGCGGAGTCGGCTGACGACGGAACCGAAGTCCGGCCGCATCGCGACCCCGGCTTCCGTCGGCTTGCGAAAGCCCGAGAACAACTCGACCGGGTCGTGGAAGTTCGGGTTGAACGCCATGTTGCGGACCAGCGCCAGCTTGTCGGCGATGGTCGCCTGCAGGGGCATCAGCTCGCAAAAATCGAAGCCCGGCACGTTGGTCCGCGTCGGTCGGAATTCCCCACGATATTCCGCGGGAGCGTCGGGCTTCATGTCGTAGGTATCGACATGGCTCGGACCGCCGAACAGGTACACGAAGATGATCGCCTTGTTCGAGCGGCTCGAATCGACCGCCCCTTGTGCCTTGAGGCGCAGGAGGTCCGCAAGCGTCAGGCCGCCGACACACAGACCGCCGACGCGAAGGAAGTCGCGGCGCGAATGAAGATTCAACATAAGCGCTATCCCTTTCAACCGCTTGCGGTTTAGCGCTCGTAGGGCGCCGCGCGAACGCTAAGCCGCAAGCGGCATGTCAAACGATCTCGCGGATCAACGGAGCGTCCTCGGAGATGATCCGCACGGGCCGGCCGTTGGCGGTGAACAGCTCCTTGTCGGGGTCGATGCCGAGCAGGTGGTACAGCGTCCGCCCGTAGCTGATGGGCGAATAGTATTTGTCCGTGACGCGCAGCGAGGTTCGGTCGGTGGCGCCGAGGACCATGCCCTGGCGGAAGCCGCCGCCGGCGACGAGCACGAACTGCGTGGTGCCCCAGTGATCGCGGCCCGGCGGACCGGAGTAGGCGGAGTCCTGATAGATGCGATTGCGTCCCATCTCGCCCAGCACAGTGACGATCGTCGTTTCGAGCAGGCCGCGATCATGCAGGTCTTGCACGAGGCCCGACACCATCGCATCGAGGATCGGCAGGCTGTTGCGGCAAGCATTGGTGACGCTGCCGTGATAATCCCAGCCCGGCCAGGGGACGAACACGAACGGCACGCCTGCCTCGACGAGCCGGCATGCGGCCAGGGCGTTGGTGCCGTGCGTGTTGCGGCCATAGCGATCGTGCCGTCGCGCGGGGAACTGGCGCGGATCGACAGCCTGGCGCAAGTGCGGCGAGCGCAGCATATCGAAGGCGCTTTGCTGGAAGCGGTCCATGCCGGCGATGAGATGCTCGGAGGCATCGAGGCCGCGAATCTGCGTGTCGAGCGCTTGCAGCAAGCCTTCGCGGCGCTGCAAGGCGGACAGGTCGAGCTGGGCGGGCGGCACGAGCATGGCGCCGACCTCGTCGCGCGGATTGCCCGGCTGAAAGACCATCGGGTCGTACGCCGGGCCGAGGTAGTTGTTGCGCAGATCGCCTGCCGAATCGCCGGCGTCGTAGTAGTGGCCGAAGCCGACGAAGCTGGGGATGCCGCGCTGGGCGGGGCGCTCCTTGGCGACGACGCTGCCGTACATCGGGAACTGCACGGAGGTGCGATTGCGCGGGTTGCCGGAGAGCCAGTAGAGGCCGCCGGAGTGCTCCCAGCGTTCATTGCCGATGCCGACGGAGCGCAGGATGGAGAACTTGTCGGCCATCTGGGCCAGGCGCGGCATCAATTCGCAGAAGTCGATGCCGGGGACATTGGTGCGCGTCGGCCGCAGTTCGCTGCCGAATGGCAGCGGCGTCTCGGGCTTCATGTCGAACATATCCTGATGCGGCGGCCCCCCGGCGAGCCAGATGAGGATCATGCTGCGCGCCCGCGGCGCCTGCTCGGACGCCTGAGCGCGAGCACGGAAGAAATCCGCGAACGTCATCCCGAACAGACCGGCCCCGCCGACGCGCAGGAAATCGCGCCGACTGGATCGGCGATAGTTTTCGCAGCCTTGGAACATGATCCATCCCCCAGTTTGCCGCTTGCGGCTTAGCGTTCGCGCGGTGCCATGCGAACGCTAAGCCGCAAGCGGTTCAATGATTCAACTGAAACTCCCTGGTATTCAACAAACTCCACATCACATCCTCGAGCCCGCGCTGATGCGACGGACTTGCTTTCATGTATCCTATGCAAGCCTGGACCTCTGACTCACTCGGCGTCCGGCTCAGCGTCCACAGGTACAACTCCTCGATCGCCTTTTTCGCGTCCGGCTGCTCCTTCGCAATCCTGGCAACGCGCCCCTCAGGAGCCGCAATCTTCGCCTGGATCGTCGGATGATTCGCCAGGAACAGCGCCTGGACGACCGTCACCGTGGCGTCACGCTCGCAGTCGCATTGCACATCGGGGTTGCGCAGCGGCCGGCCGAAGATGTGGAACGCATAGTGCAGCGTCGCTTTCTTCTGATCGTTGCCGACGCTGCCCGCGACCTCCACCGCCAGAGCGTTCGGCGGCACGAACAACTCCGGCGGATACGTCTCCTTGCGGAGGGTCGCGTGATTGACCGCATCGACCAGCACCTCGGCCGGCAGCCGGCGCAGGTAGAACGATGCATAGTTTGCCGTATCATGTTTGCTAGTCGCGTTGGTCTTGGCACTCTGCTGATAGGTTCGGCTATTGAGGATGAGCCGATGCAATTTTTTCAGGTCGTAGCCATTCTTGATAAAGTCGGCCGACAGTTCCGCCAGCAATTCGGGATGAGTGGCTGGGTTGAACGGCGACAGGTGATCGGGCGGATCGATGATGCCGCGGCCGAAGTAGTGAGCCCAGACGCGGTTGGCCATCGCCCGGGCGAAATACGGATTGTCCGGTCGACGCAGCCAGGCCATCACGACGGCGCGCGGATCCTCGCCTGCTGGAACGGTGAGCGATTGCTTGTCGCCCAGCAGGCGAAACGCCTCGGATTTCTGATTGCCCAACGTGCTCGACACACTGGCGAACGGCGCCTTGGCCAGCACGCGCACTTCAGTCCCCTTGAGCCGTTTGGCAGTGCTATCGAGTACCTGAGCCTTGTCGTTATTGCTCTTGATTTCGTCCTTGAGTTTGGCGGCGTCTTCCTTGCTCAGCGATTTGTCCTTGGCCTTTTCGGTCAGTTTTTTGACCTGCTCACGCAATTGTTTGGCCTGCACCGTTAGCGCGTCGGCCTGCTTGGCGATTTCCGGCGATGCAGGACTGCCACCGATCGGCATGAAGAAGTTGGTGAAGCTCAGGAGATCGTCCTGCTGCCAGACGTCAAAGGGATGGCGATGGCATTGAGCGCACTCCATGCGCAGGCCGAGGAATGCATGGGCGATCTGCAAAGTTCCCTTGACCCCCGCGGCGCTGGGCCGTTGCCAGTAGAGATCGAGCGTGCGGCGTTTTTCGTAGGCCCTGAGGTCGGACAACTTTGCTGCATCTTCCGCCAGGCAGCCCTGGACTTCCTGGACCCACTCGGCTGCCGGCCGGCCTTCCGTACTGGTCGCAAGCAAGATGCGCTCGGTCAGTTGATCGTAAGGAACGTTCTCTTGCAGGCGTGCGCGCACCCATTCATAGGACCGGCGGGCACTGGCATTTTCGTTGAGTCCATTCTTGACATCGAATTGGCTCGGTCGAAGGATGTCGCTGAACTTGGTAGCCCAGAGCGCGGCATATCCGGGCCGATTCAAGTACTCGTCGATCTTCTTGGCGCGCTTGTCGGGAGTCTTGTCGGTCAGGAAGGAGCGGATTTCAGCGGGCGTCGGCAAGGCGCCGGTCACATCGAGGCTGACGCGGCGCAGAAACGTGACATCGTCGCACAGATCGGCGGGGTGGATGTTGAGGTGCCGAAGCTTGGCGACGACGTGCCGATCGATGAAATTGTGTTCCTTGATCGCCGGGAAGTCGCCTTTCGGCTCGGCGGGAATCAGGATCTGCGCCATGACCGGGTCGCCGCGATAGCGCGCGATAACGATGGTGTCGCCGACGTCGAGCGCCTGCACCTGTCCAAGGTTGTCGACCGGGGCGACTGAGCTGTCGCGCGACTCGAAACTGCAAAACGCGGTGACATCTTCTGTCGATTGATCAGGAAAGGCCGCTTTCACCTGGAGACGGATACGGTCGCCACGCTTGATCGTTTGACTGGCCGGTATCACACTCAAGCGCGGCGACGCCGAGGATTCGGGCCGATCGAGCAGAGCGCCGGCAGTGATCCATTTGCGCAGGAGCCTGTATTCGGCACTGGCGACGTCGAGCCGCTTGCCCCCCTCGTGCGGAATCTGCCCGGTAGCCTTGAGCAGCAAGAGACTTGCATCGGGATCTTGAAGGTTCAAACGCCGACCGCCGAATTCGCGCACCACGCGCAAATGGTCCAGGGCGGGATCAGCGCCGAAGAGCGTGAGCCGGAAGCCGTTCTGTCCCTTGACCGCGCCATGACACGCGCCGGCATTGCAGCCGAACCGACTGAAGAGCGGCACCACATGCCGGCCGAAGCGCGGTTCCGTCGGCAATGTCGGTTCCTCGGCCGCGCGCAGCGAGGATCCGACCGCCCAAAGCGTGCATAGTAAGCCCAGGTGCAAGCCCGTCCGCATCATGAATTTCTATTCCTTGTGCGCCCGTTGTCCGAGCGTGAGCGCCAGCGACGGGCAAAGGCATTGCCCTTCGCTAGCGCTCACGCTCGGAGAAGATTCGCTCACGCCAGCACGCTCCGAATCACTTCCCCCTGGCACAAGCGCAGCGGTCGGCCCAGCGCATCGGTCAGCTCGGTATCCATGCCGATGCCCAGGCAATGGTAGATGGTCGTGACCAGATCTTGCGGGCTGACGGCGCCGTCGATTGGGAAGGCGGCGCGGCGATCGGACCGGCCGTGGACCATGCCGGGGCGGATGCCGGCGCCGGCTAACACCACCGAATAGCAGCGGCCCCAGTGGCCTCGACCGCCTTCGCGTTCGATGAGCGGCGCTCGGCCGAACTCGCCCATCCAGACGACCAGGGTTTCGTCGAGCAGGCCGCGCGCTTCAAGATCATCGAGCAGCGCGGAAAAGGCGCGATCGAGCGGAGCGGCAAGGGGCGGGAGCCGTTCGCGGTTGCGGTAATGCAGATCCCAACCGCCTGGGACCTCCTCGCCGTTCCAGTAGACCGTGACCAACGGCACGCCTTGTTCGACGAGGCGGCGGGCCAGCAGCACTCCCTGGCCGAACTTGTGCCGGCCGTAACGGTCGCGCACCTGCATCGGCTCAGCGTTGAGGTCGAACGCGGTCTGCGTCTGCGGCGCCAGGATCATATTGAACGCTCGCTCCTGATGGGCGTCCATCATGCGGCGGCCGAGCACATGGTCGCCGTGACGCTGGATTTGTTCGAGCAGACCGCGACGTGCGCCGAAGCGATCGAGCGGCACTTCGCGCGGCGGCGTCAAGGCCTGGACGCGGAAGTCGGGGCGGTTCGGGTCCTGAAGAATGCGGAAGGGATCGCAGGTTTGCCCGAGAAAGCCGCCCCCCTCGCCGGCGAACGATCGGCGGTGCATGTCGAGCAACCAGACGTGGGGCGGCAGAGCGTGTCCGGCCCCGCGCAGCCGCGCAACCGCCGAACCCATGTTGGGGTAGTCATCCGTCGCCGGACGTATGTCGTCGCCGCTGACGCGCGGGTTCTTGTGGCCTGTCAGTGCGAGGTAGACGCTTTGGCCATGGGCGCCGCCGGTGTATTCGTCACTCACGGTGCGAATGATCGCGTACCGGTGAGCCTGCTGAGCGAGCATGGGCAACAACGAGCTGATCTGGGTGCCCGGCACGCTGGTGGCGATGGGCGGGAATTCGCCCCGGACCTCAGCCGGGGCGTCGGGCTTCAGATCGAACGTATCCATCTGCGGCGGCCCGCCCCCCATGAACAGAAGGATGCACGCCTTGGCTCGACCCGCGCCGCGCGCCGCCGGCGTGGAGGCCTGCGCTCGGGCGCGGAGTAACTCCGGCAACGCCAGCCCCGCTGCACCCAGGCCCCCGATCTGCAGAAACTCTCGCCGCGCGATGCCGTCGCACCAATGGTGCCGGGAACCGGGGATTGCGATCATCAGCAATGCTCCTGATTTGCAGCTTGCAGCGCGGCACTAATCCGTTCGGGCGGTCCGCAGTACATTCGGGACCATTGGGGGGGGGAATTGGATCATAACCGCAGCCAGGCGGATTTGCAAACGATAATTATCAGTTCTCCATCAACTTCTGGATTTAACGAATCAAAACGGCATGCAAATCTACTTCGCGCGCCAGCCAGCTTTATCGATGCGGCGAACCTCCGCCTGGATGTCGTCTCCCTCGTAGAACGATAGCCAGCCGCGCAGTCGTTGCGTCTCGCCGGGGGCGCAATCGGGGATGCGCGGGTCGGAGTGCAAACACGGGCACTTGACGTTGCCCCAGGAGCGCTGATGCGACTCCCACGCCGTGATCACCCAGCGCTTGCCGTCCGCAGACTTGCACGCGGCATACGGAGGAGCGAACACCTTGTTGTCGTTCGTCAGCGATTCGAAGCCCTTCGCACCCTTCAGCAGCACACAGTTCTGCACGCGCATGTCGGTCAGCTTTTCCTTGGCGCCGTTGGTGAGCCAGAGTTCCATGCGCACCTCGTGTGCCTTCGGAGCGATCTTCGTGCCAAAGACAATCCCGTTGGGCAGTTTGCGTTCGATGTCGAGGGCGCCGTCGGGTCGCCTGTTCCATTCGAGCTTTTCCAACTCGACCTTCTGCTTCTCCCAGATCGTCGGCACATGCGTATGGGCCAGATACGTCAGGCCGAGGTTGGAGAAGATCGCTTCGGGCACATCGACGACAACGTAGCTTGCGTCGTCCCACGGCGTGAAGACGCTGATCTTGGTTTCGCGCTGCGGCCGAATGGCGCCTTCGAGAAACCCGATGCGCGGATGCCGTCCGCCGGGATAGGGAAGGACCAGCAGCGGCGCATCGGCGGGGCGGCGCGGTTTGGTGGCGGCACTGATCTTGCATTTCGTCAAGGCCGCGTCGATCTCTTGTGCCTTCAACCCGGTTGCCGCGGTGATCTCGCCCTTGGTGAAGTTGTGATGCCAGACCATGTTCTCGAGCCAGTAGCGCAGGTCGGCCTCGTCCTTCGGCTTGCGGAAGTTGGTCTCCTCCCCTTGCCGCTGCGCGACGGCCATCGGTGCAACAATAGCAATGCTCACGATCGTGAGGATGAGGGTTTTCGCGGTACTCATGATGTTCCCCCTACTCCGCATTCGCTTGGGCAACTCGGTCTTGCCAGAACTTTTCCGCGCGCAGGTGATGGGCGAGCACCTCCTTGCGCTGGTCCGGATTGTCGAGCATGATGCGGCGATGCGAAGCGAAACGTCTTCTTGTTGTCGGCGATGGCGCGGACGAGGAACCAGCCGCTTTCCTTGAATTCGATCGCGCCCAGCGCGCCGGACTTCATCACATCTGCGAAGGGGACCCGGCGCTCAACCTGGCCGTTCTTGATGATCTCGACGAAGCGAATCGGGTCCTGCGTTGTCAGGTCGGCCTTGAGATCGAGCTTCATCGCTTGGCCTTTGTCTGCCGCGAAAACGTGGCCGGGATATTGGCCATTGGCCTTGACGCGCAGGAGCGGACCGTTGGTGACGAACGAACGACCGGTGCGCAGACCCTTCCACCAGTTCGCGTGATCCATCTGGTTGCCGAGATGAACGTAGACCCGATTGTAGCCGACCGGATTGGGGAGCACTCCCGACGCGCTGCCGGCGGACGGCGGCAGGCGCAGACCGGCGTTCAGGACGTGATAGTAGATCTCCTGCGTCCAGTACCCGTTGCCGGTCGGCGGCGGCAGACGCTCCACGAAGCGCGGCTTGCCCCAGGCTTCGGTTTCCGACATGCGATCTCGGCACATGTGATTGTTCGCCAGGCCGATCGACCTCATCTTGCCCGTGCTGAGCCAAAGGGCGACGTCCCACCAGAATGGCTTCTCGATGTCGATCCAAACCTCGTCGTCCATGAGTCGCGCTTCTTCGACAAATTTCATGGGCGACGGATATTCTCTGCTCTTGGACGCAATCGCCAGCGGCTTCTTCTGGTGGAAGTAGAGCAGGGCGCCGCCTTCGCGTTCGTCCTCGCCGGCCATCGTATGGTAGAAGCGATTGCCATCGAAGCGCACCAGCGGGTCCGCTGGCAGTTTCTTTTTGTCCCAGAGGTTCTTCGTGTTCCACCAGGTGATTACCGGCGCGACGTGCAAATCCTCGGCCTGCATCAGCAGTTCCATTGCCTCGACGGGCCGATGCACATGCAAATCGCCCGACCACCATCCCTCGGCCGCGAGATCGATGAGCCGCCCCATTTCATAGGTCCGCTTCATGTCCTTGTCCTTCACCTCGAAGGCTTCGGCAATGCGCATAAACTCCGGCCCACGCTCGATCTCGATGGTGTATTTTCCGGGGGTCAACTGCAACTGCGCAGTCCCGGGCGAAACGAAGTGATCGAACCAGAACGGCAGATCGCCCGCTCTCTGCGGTTTGCCCGCCGAATCTTTGAGATGAATACGACACGGCATCGGTTTGCCGCTCTTCTTGTCGCGGACGGCGATCTCCACGCTGACCGTGCCGGCGGTTGCAGCGCCGCAGATTCCCAGCAGGAATAGAAGTGCAAGAAACGCTTGGCTAACGAGAACGCGACTCATGGTGAATACTCTGTGAAGGGCCATGGGTCAACGTATAATATCCGCTTGGGAAGTCGCGACGGAAACGCCGTGGCCGCCAACCTCGTGAAGATCGAAGGCAAAGGCAGCAAGTCCGACCCCTTCCGCTACTGGTTCGCGGAAGCCGAGGCCCGCTGGCGCGAGGATCCGTACTACGAGATGTTCGAGCAGCAGAAGCGCAACCTCAAGTTGCCGTTCGAGTCGCTGCGTGACAAGAAGCGCAAACGGATTGCCGAGCCCGACTTGCACGCGCGGCAACACCAGTTCGGCCAATGATGATGCCGACGACCAAAGCTGCGATCACGATACTGCCCGCGGCCCACTACTGCCAGGCGGATGCGCGCGTTCTCTTCACGCAAGATCACGATTTTCTGCGCTTACACGCCGCCGGCACTTCACATCCCTGCATCGTCTACTGTGCCAAAGACATGCGCAGCAACGGCGAAATCATCCAGGGGCTGGTGTTGATCTGGGAGATTCTGGAGTCGGCCGAAATGGCGAATCGGGTTGAGTATCTATGACGGACATTCACAAGGAGAAACCCGCGTCGGATTTCCGCAACGCGCGCAATCTTGCCACGACGGCGCACGGATTGGCCTCGGCGCGTGCACGTGCCTTACCCCATTCAGCGTCCTGACGCTTCAGATACGCGTCAACCTCCGCCGCGTTTGCCAAGTAGTACGCGATACTGCCGTACACGGCCTCCAGGGTCAGCGCGGGATACTGCTGCTGGATCGTTTCCGGCGAATGTCCTTGATGAAACGCGACAACGACCGAGTCGAGCATGACGCGAGTGTCGCCTACGCTTGACCTTGTGTTCGTCGATGCGGATGTAAGATTTGGTTTGACTCAACGCTGTGATTCTCGAATCGGGGTCTTTATTGAATCGCTCCAACCCCCATGCTATCCTTATCCTACACGCTTGTAAATAACGAACACCGGAGGCTTCTACCCGTGCGCTACGCTTTGATTTTTCTGGTGTCAACTTCGCCATGTGTTATTTTTCTTAGCCCCGCGCCCAGCCAACCTCCCGCCAAGTTGCGCTTCACCGACGTCACCGCAGCGTCTGGGCTCTTCATCGCGCAGAACACCGGCGTCGGCGGCACGAATCCGCACGCGGTCGCCGTCGAGGACTTCAACGGCGATGGGCTCCCCGACATCATCATCCCCACCTTCGGCAAGCCGCACGTGCGCTACTTCAAGAACCTCGGGCAACTCAAATTTCAGGATGTGACCAAAGGCTCCGGGCTTGAGACGTTTGAAGGCGATGGCACCGGCGTCGCCGTCGCCGACTTCGATCGCGACGGCAAGCTCGATATCTACATGACCTCGCTCCGCAAAGGCGCGAGCCGGCTGTTCAAGGGCAACGGCGACGGCACCTTCACCGACGTCAGCGAGAAAGCCG
>JACQFG010000330.1 GCA_016200155.1 Planctomycetota bacterium
CGACCGGCTCGCCGACGCCCAGCTTTGCGTTCTCGTCACCGATGCGCTGTGCCGGGCATCGCTGATCGGCACCGTGAAGGAAGCGGCGCTTGGCGGCGCTCAGATGATCCAGTTGCGCGAGAAGGGGATTGATGACCGCACGTTGCTGCAGCGGGCCCGCGATGTGCGTGAAGTGACGCGGTCGACGAACACGCTATTCATCGTCAACGATCGGCCCGACATTGCGCGTCTGGTCGGCGCCGACGGCGTCCACCTCGGCCAGGAGGATCTGCCGGTGCAAGAAGCGCGTCGCTTGCTCGGCCCGGACGCCTTGATCGGCGTGAGCACGCACAACATCGAGCAGGTTCGCCGGGCGGTGCTGGAGGGGGCGAACTACCTCGGCGTCGGCCCGACGTTTCCCTCGCAGACCAAGGATTTTGCGGCACCCGCGGGGATTGCATTCGTGCAACAAGCAGTGGCAGAGACATCGCTGCCAGCGTTCGCGATTGGCGGCGTCAACGTCGAGAATGTGGGGCAGGTGATGGCCGCCGGCGCTCGCCGTATCGCCGTCAGCCGGGCGATCTGCGCGGCGGACGATCCACGTGCGATGGCGCGGCAATTGCGTGCGGCGCTCGCCGTCAGAGCCTGAAGCGTGAGCGAAGGACGCTCTTCGCTCACGCTTCTGATAGCCGCTGCCGTGCCAACGCCAGCGCGCCGTGGACCACGACCTCCTCGCCGAGGGCGGCCGGCACGATGTCGTAGCAATCGGCGAAAGGCTTGAAGACACGTTCGGCGACGAGTTGACGCAACGTTTGAAAAAGCATGTCCTCTCCCATCAAAGATACGCCGCCACCGATGACAATTCGGCGCGGACAGAGCAGGACAATGATTTGACCGATGCCTTCTGCAAGTGCATCCCAGGCACGGAATAACAGTTGCCACGCTGCCTTGTGCCCCTGGCGCGCGGCGGCTCCAATCTCTCGAACATCGTGTACGGCGATCCCTTCCCACGCGATCGGGCGCGCAGTTGCTTCCTCGTGAGCTTGCTGCCGAATGGCCCATCCTGATGCGAGATCCTCCAACGGGACGAGCTTGTATGCGGGACCACCTAAATTCGATGGTACGCGCAAATGCCCAATCTCTGCCGCCCCTCTGCCGCAACCGCGATAGATTTCGCCGTTGATGATGAGTCCGCCGCCGATGCCGGAACCGATGGTGATGTAGAAGATCGGCGACAGTCCCTTGCCGGCGCCGAAGAGCGCCTCGGCAAGGCCGGCGACGTCGGCGTCATTGCCGAGCACCGCAGGGACGCCGACGAGATCGGCGATCCAGTCGGCGAGCGGGAAGCCGTCCCAGCCGGCGATCTGATGCGACTTGATGACGGTGCGCGTGGTGTCATCGACAGGCTCGCCGAAGCCAATGCCGACGCCGCGAAGTTCGTCGCGTCTTCGTTTAGCGTTCGCCAGCAACTCCGGAATCGCCGCCTCGATCTGCCGGCGAATGCCATCCGCGCCGTCGGCGGGAACGACACTGCCGCGCCACAGCGCATGAAGCGCGCCGTTACCGTCCCCCAGGCCGAGCTGGAGTTTGCTGCCGCCGATTTCGATGCCGAGGTACATGGTGGGATTTTACGAATCCGTCGCGCGCATTTGCTGCGATTCGAATTCATCGCGGCGTCGTTTCAGGATCGGATAGTTGATTCCGCAAATCAGCGTCAGGACGCCGCCGACGATCAGCGGCAGCAAGTAAACGTGAAACGGTTGTCCCGTCGCGACGGCGATGAGTCCCACGATGAGAACAACGGCGCCGTCCAATGCGAGCACGACCGTGAGGATGACCATGAAACGGCGCGCAATTCCGAGCCCTGCGATGACGCCATAGGCCGCGCCGGCCAGGCCGACGGCGCCGCCGACCGTGCCGCCGAGCCAGCTGGCAGTGGATTCGTCCCACCACGGTTCGCCGGGTTCGCCGATGCCGACCTTACGCGGCGGAGCGATATCCGCGTTGGCAAGCGGAGCGATCAATGCGAGCACCACCAGAGCTGCGATGAGCTTGTACATGGCATCTTCCTGTTTGTCGTATCATCCCGACGCTGGTGAATTTGTCAAGCGGATTGCGATCGCCCGTTGCTTCATGGGCGACGATAGGGTAAACTTACTCGAACAATCCACGGGGGGATTCCATGCTGCAAATCCAAAACGGCGCCGCCAAGAAAAACTGCCAGGGCATCACGCGCCGCACGGCCCTCAAAGCGGGCTTTTGCGGTCTGCTCGGCCTGTCGCTGGCTGACATGCTCAAGCTGCAATCGCGCGGCAACGACGTCTCGCGCAAGAAGTCGGTCATCCTGATGTGGCTCGACGGCGGGCCAAGCCACATGGAAACCTACGACCCCAAGCCGGAAGCCCCGACCGAATATCGCGGCCCCTACGGCGTCATCAACACGAACGTCGCCGGCATCCGCATCGCCGACATTTTGCCTCGTCACGCCCGCCACGCCGACAAGATGGTCTTCATTCGCTCCATGCACCATGACAACGGCGATCACTTCGCCGGCGGCCACTGGATGCTGACCGGGCGCTTCGGCTCCAACGCGGCCAACTTGCCGCAAATGTATCCGTCGTTCGGCTCCTACATCGCACGCTGCATCGGGCCCAACCAGCCCGGCCTGCCCGCGTATGTCGGCCTGCCCTCGGCCCAGAGCATCTATCTCTTCCCCGGCTACATGGGCGCGGCCTACCTCGGCGCTCAGTACAACCCGTTCGACGTCGATACGCAGGCTCGTTACCTCGCCGCCAACTCCAACATCCGCATCGGTTCGCCGCAACGCCTGCAAAATCTCCTGCGAACGCAGCCCACCGTCATGCAGGAGCGCATGAGTCTGATGCGCTCGCTCGACACCATGCGGCGCGACGTCGACCGCTCCGGCGTCATGGAATCGATGGACCGCTATCAGCAGCAAGCCGTCGATCTGATCACCAGCCCGCGCGCCCGCGACGCCTTCGACATCGATCGCGAGGATCCGCGTCTTTCCGACCGCTATGGCCTGGGGCCGTGGGGCCGGTACACGCTGATGGCGCGTCGGCTCGTCGAAGCGGGCGTCACGTTCGTCACCGTCGACATGCCGCACTGGGACGATCATTCGAACATCAAGGACGGGCACGGCTGCAAATTGCCTCACGTCGATCGCGCCGTCGGCGGATTGCTCGAAGACCTGCAAGAGCGCGGCATGCTCGACGACGTGCTGCTGATCGTCATGGGCGAGTTCGGCCGCACGCCGCGCATCAACACGGGTCAGCCGGGCATCCCGATCCCGGGCCGCGATCACTGGGGCAACGGTTTCTCGGTGCTACTGGCTGGCGGTGGCTTACGCACGGGTC
>JACQFG010000347.1 GCA_016200155.1 Planctomycetota bacterium
AAGCAGGTTCATGCGGCTGCGATGCCGGGGATCGAGCGCGCCTTCGGGCAGGGTCAGGTTGGGGACCTCGAAGCGCCAGTCGCGCCGGTCGGAAAGCTCACCCTTGTGCAGGTCGAACAAGTATTCCGGAAACGCTCCGGAATAGGAATGATACGCGTGCGGCTTGTCGGTCATTTCGAGGAACCACGGCTCATGCCGGCTGCCCATGAGCCCGGCGAACTGGCCCGGATAGATGCCCGTGTTCGAGTGATAGATCTTCTCGGGAAGAACGGCGCTCCCCGGCCAGATGCCGCGCCGCTGTGTCATCGCGCCGGCGATGGCGGCGATCGACGGAAAGTCGGTCCCCGACGGCCGACTCGAACGGAAGGTGCTCGGCAATTGCGATCGGCCGGTGAGCATCAAATAGGTGGCGGCATCGTGGCCGTTGTTCGTGTGCGTCAACGAGCGGACCAGCGCGAAGTGCTGACTGCGCTGGGCCAGCATCGGCATGTGCTCGCAAATCTGGATGCCCGGCGTCCGCGTCGCGATCGGGTTGAACTCTCCCTTGAAGTCGACCGGCCCGTTCGGCTTCATGTCGAAGGTGTCGTGCTGGGACGCGCCGCCGGTGAGAAACAGGAAGATCACGGCCTTCGGGTTCGCCGTCGTCTCGCCGCGCACGGCAGCGACGTCGGTCATCGACAGCCCGAGAGCGCCGATCGTCCCGGCTTGCAAGAAAGCGCGTCGCGTCGTTGTCTGCATGGTGTCACCTTGCAGCATTTCGTAGCCGCAAGCTGCCAGCTTGCGAGCTGAATTCAGTTTCGCGGCGATGAAGCTCGCAAGCTGGCAGCTTGCGGCTACGACAGCATGGTACCATGATCGAAGTGGATTCGCACCTTTATTCGCGCGTCGGCAGGTAGACTTTCACCGCGGGCGCGCCATCGAGCATGTCGCCGACTTCGGTCAGCAAGGCCGTGATGTGCGCCGCCTTCAGGTGGGCCTGCAGGGCGGCCAAGTTGTCCCAGCGTTCGTAGACGATGTATTCGTTGGGCGCCTTGGTCGAACGGGTCAGGCTGTAGGCCTTGTTGCCCTTTTCCTTGCGCGTGGCAGTGCGGGCCTTGGCGAACGCCGCCTCGAATTTGGCCGCATTGCCCTCCTTGATCTTGAGATGAACGTACATCACGAACGGCTTGCTCGGGTCCTTGAGGCTCGCCTTCACTTCCTTCTCGATCGGATTCTCTTTGTCCTGGGCGAGCGCCGGCGCCGCCAGCAGCAGCACGATGATCAGCATGAGCGTGGTTCGGATCAGGATCGACATGGATACTCCCTCCCGGTGGAAGTCGGTGGATGATCGCTCGTTATTCTAGCAAAACAATCAGAGCCTGAAGCGTCAGCGAAGAAATCCTTCGCTGACGCTTCAGGCTCTGATGGAAAACGCAAAACAACGCCTACTTGTTGAAATCCGCGTCCTTGAGGCCCTTATTCCAGATGATGTTGCTGTAGCTGAATTGCTCGAGCAGCTCGCCGCCGACGGCGCCGCCCGGCGTCGGCCAATCGTAGTTCTCCAGGCGGAAGGGCATCTTCGATTCCTTGTCGAGATAGATGACGGTGCGATGGCAGTAGAAGTTGGGGTTCTTCTGCGTCCGGGTCAGCTCGACGCGATGGCAGGCGCGGGTGCCGATCATGAAGTCCTTGAGGGAGACGTCGGTCTTGCCGAGGCCGCGGTCCTTTTGCCACTGGGCAAGGCACTGATCGATCATGTTGCCGATGCCCGCTTCGAGGATCGTATGCCGGCTGTGCTGGACGACGCGCGGGTCATTGACGTCGATCGACATGAAGCCGAGCAGCTTCGGACCAAAGAGATTGCTTTTGACGCGCATCTTGTTGTTGTTCTTGCCCTGAACGAAGACGACCTCCTGGACTTCGCTCTTCTTCGGCTCGATCCAGCGCATGTGGACGCTGAACGGCTCCGTCTTCATCTTGAGTAGGATGACGCTCTTTTCGAGCAGCTTGCCGTTGACGCTTTCTTGCGAGCTGAGGTAGCAGGTGTAATCCTTGACGGCGCCGTAATTGGTCTTGGCGGTCTCCATCCATTGGATCGGCTGATCGAGGGGCGTCTGGTTGAGCGCGGCGGGGACGACCTTGCCCTGGGGCTGCGCCGCTGCCGAGCAGGTAAAAAGCGCTACCGTCCATGCGATGGTCAACATGCGAAAGCCGATACGTGCCATTTCTGTTCCTCCGTGGAATACCCGGTTCCCGCTTGCGGCCTGGCGCTCGCAAGACGCCAACGTCTATAGCAACTCCCCAAACGCGAAACCAGCCGGTTTTTGAACGACGGCGTCGGCCGACGGCGCAAGCCAGGGCGACCCTGGCAAGGCAGGGAAGCGCGCATCGGGAAGGTTGTACAATCTATGATGGAGAGGTAAACATGAGCGCGGCGATGCAAGTACACACGATCGTGTCGATGCCGTTCCAGGAGAACACGTACGTCGTCTGGCGTACCGGCCGGCGCGATGTGCTCGTGATCGATCCGGGTCTGGAGCCCGACGCGATCCTGGCGTTTCTCGACGAACAGTCCCTCGACGTCGCCGCCATCCTCAACACGCACGGGCACGGCGATCACATCGGGGGCAACGAGGCGATGAAGGCACGCTTCCCGCACGCGCCGCTCCTCATCGGCGTCAACGAATCGGCCCTCTTGACCGATCCCGACGCCAACATGAGCGCCCCGTTCGGCATCGCCATCATCAGCCCGCCGGCCGATCGACTCGTCAACGAAGACGATATCGTCGAGTACGCCGGTTTTCGACTCGAAGTGCGCGAGATTCCCGGACACTCGCCGGGGCACG
Source organism: Planctomycetota bacterium (assembly GCA_016200155.1). GTDB lineage: Bacteria > Planctomycetota > Planctomycetia > Gemmatales > Gemmataceae > SIAQ01. The sequence continues at coordinate 2,826 of JACQFG010000347.1, forward strand.
TGGTCTTCGTCTTGCGCGACGAGCCGATCGTCGTCTTCGGCGGCGATGTGCTCTTCCGCGGCAGCGTCGGGCGCTGTGACCTCCCCGGCGGCAGCTTCGAACGGCTCGAAGCGGGGATACGAACAAAGCTGTATACTCTGCCCGACGACACCGTCGTGTATCCGGGGCACGGGCCGGTGACGACCGTGGGACACGAGAAGCGAACGAATCCGTTTGTGACCGCTTGAATTCGTTTAGCGCCCGCGCAGCGCCACGCCGGCGCTAAAACAAATGAA
>JACQFG010000017.1 GCA_016200155.1 Planctomycetota bacterium
CCGGCGCCGCCGCCGCGCCGGGAAGAAGCGGGAGATCGCCGCCCGCCGCCGCGCCGAGGTCCCGCCGGTCCGCCGCGCGAAGGCCAGGCGCCGCGGCAAGGCAGCCGGCCGCCGATGCGCCGGGGCGGTCCGCCGCCGCGCCATGGCGGCCCGCCGCGCGAGCAGCAGCACGAAGCAGCGCCGCCGCCTCTGCCGCCGCGCAAGCCGCGCCGCGAGACGCCGCCGCCGAAGCTGACGCAAGCGGCGATGGAAGGCAAGGCCCCGCTGCGCACGCTGGGCGAGCTGGCCGCGTTTTTCGCCGCGAAGGAGAAGAAGGAAGAGCCGCCTGCGCTTGCGCCGGTCGTGGAGCAGACGCCGGAAGTTCCGCCGATCGAGCCGAAGCCGCCGGAGACCCCGAGCGCGGAGGCGCCGGCGAGTTGACTTGCGTTGCGCGTGCGCGTTTTACACACACGCACAGGGACAGGGGCCCCCCGATTATGTGCAAGTTGATGTGCAAATCGTTCACCCCCCCCCTAGCGCGGGGAGCGCCCAGTCAAGTTTGCGTCGGCTAATGTTCCGCGCGGAACATTGCCGAATCGGGCGTATTTGGTGGTACAATCCACGGCGTGAGGTTACCATGCCGCTGCTCGACCATTTCCATCCACCGCTCAGTGAACGCCGACATTGGCAAGCGTTTCATTCGCGCTGGGCCAGCGCCATCTCTGACTGGTTGAACGAGCAGGGTTTGCCCGACCATCTGTTTGCGGAACCGACCATCGACATCGCCGGCCAGGTGCAAGTGGATGTCGCAACACTGGAAGAACGCGACGCATCGGCAACCAATGGCGCAAGCGCGACTGCGACCTTGCCCGCCGTCAAATCCGCTCCCGCGCCGACGTGGGTGATGCCTGCCGTTTTTCCCGCCTCGTTCGAAGTGCGCGTCATCAACACCGAAGGCGGCCCGAAATTGGTAGCGGCGATCGAACTCGTCAGTCCGAGCAACAAGGATCGACCCAGTGAACGGCGAGTGTTCGCGATCAAATGTGCCAGCTACCTCGCGCAGGAAATTCCCGTCATCATCATGGACGTGGTGACCAGCCGGCTTGCGAACTTGCACAATGAGATCATGGATTTGCTAGAAGTTCCTGGTTGTCGCATGCCCGCGAAAACAAGCTTGTATGCGGTGGCCTATCGCCCCGTCCGGCGCGAGGCGCGCGAGGAAATCGACGTTTGGCCTGCGACCTTCGCCATCGGCGACGCGTTGCCGAGCCTGCCATTGTACGTGGCGTCGGACATGCCGGTGATCGTGGACTTCCACGCGGCGTACCTGCAGACGTGCAGGATGCTGCGGATCACGGTATCAGAGCCTGAAGCGTGAGAAGGATCGGCGTCCTTCACTGACGCTTCAGGCTCTGACAGCTTTTCGCGATTCATTTCGGCTTGGCGTAACGCTTGACCAGCGCGGCATGAAACGCGCGCCAGGCTTCTTGCTCCTCTCTCGTCGGCGCACGGCCGAAGTTCTTGAGTACCGGCGGTAATGGAACTTCGGTCGCCAACTTGGGATCAAGCACCGTGAGCGCTTCGAGGATTCGGACGTTTGCCGATCCAAAGGAGATTCCAAATCGGGACTTCCCGGTGTTCTCGATCGGCTTGCCAATATCCTCAAGACATGCTCCCATCGCCTTGACCAGCGCGGGGATCGCTTCTTTGGCGTCGGGGCCGATGTTGTGGATTGCCCCAGCAAATATGGAGAGCGAGTTGGCGTGCTGGGACTCCTCCTCCAGCGCTTTCAACAATGCCGGAACCGCCGGTTTTGCAATCGGTCCCAACTTGCCGATGGCTTTGGCCGCCTCGGCACGATAGCGCTTATTTTCTTTCAAAATGTCAATCAAGGCTGGGAGCACGTCCGGTCCGGCGGCGCCCAGCGCTTTGACAGCATAGTACGGAATGCTGTCGGACCCAGTTTTCACGGCTTCAACGAGTACCGGAATCAATTTCTTGTCAGTCCGAGCGAGGGCGCCGAGCGCTTCGAGTGCTTCGATGCAAACCTTCGTGTCCGCATCCTTAAGCTGCTCCTGCCAGTAGCGGGCGTTGCGGCCGCGATAGAGCGGGCCTTCCTCGGGTGCCACGGGCTTGCCGCCGATCGCTGCCTTCAAGGCGTTGATCTCTTTCAACGCAGCGTCAAGGTCGGCGCGCAGCCGCGCCACTTCGGCGCGAAGTTGATCGACTTCTTGTTTCGTCGGCGTCTTCGTTTTCTGGGCCGCGACTGGCATTACAGCGACCGTCATCGACACCGAGATTGCCAGGCAAAACGCGATCATGGTCCGCTTGCTCATGTCAATTCCCCTCGTTCATCGTTCATGGAACCAACCCCATTTTGACGATCATACCCGCCCCAGGCGTCACAGTCATTCCATTTCTCTTCAAATCGCGCCGATTTCTCCCCTTCGCCTTGACGCCTCTCTGCAATCCCACTAAGTTAATCGTTCTCGAATTTGTCGGAGCTGACCAAAGGAAACAACGTGGCAACCCAGCAAAGCGAACGAATCCGGATCAGGATGGAAGCCTTCGATCATGAGGTGCTCGATCGCACGGCGCGCGAGATCGTCGATACGGCGCAGCGCACCGGGGCCATCGTGGTCGGGCCGATCCCGTTGCCGACGCGCATCGAGCGGTACACCGTGCTGCGGTCGCCGCACATCGATCGCAAGTCGCGCGAGCAGTTCGAGATTCGCACGCATAAACGCCTGATCGATATCCTGCAGCCGACGGGCAAGACCATCGAGGCCCTCAACAAGGGCCTCAGCCTGCCGCCGGGGGTCGATATCAAGATTCGCGTGCTGTCGGCACACGCATAAGAGAAATGACGTAACCCAGGTCGTGCTGCAAAGGCAACATGCCCTGGGTTTTTTATTCGACGTTCGGCCTGGTGAGTTGTAGATAAATCTGACGTGTTTCCGCTTGCGGCTTAGCGTTCGCGCGGCATCGCGCGAACGCTAAGCCGCAAGCGGCGTAATGAGGATACTGTCGTGGCTACCGAAACAACACCGCCGATCACGCTGAGCGTCGTGAACCCGCAAGGGCAGCCGGTCGGCACGGTCGAAGTCGATCCCGCGGAACTCGGCGGCAAGATCAACAAGCAGCTGCTGCACGAAGTCGTGCTGATGTACCTGGCGAATCAACGCGCCGGCACCCACTCCACTTTGCGCCGCGGCGAGGTCGCCGGCAGCACCAAGAAACTGTTCCGCCAAAAAGGCACCGGCAACGCCCGCGTCGGCACACGCCGCAGCAACAAACGCAAGGGCGGCGGCACCGCCAAGGGCCCCAAGCCGCGCGACTACGAATATCATCTGCCCCGCAAAGCCGTCCAGGGCGCGACGCGCATGGCTATTCTCAGCAAACTCAAGGACAACGAGACCGTCGTCATCGACGGTCTGAAGCTGGCCGATATCAAGACGAAAGCCGTCGCCGACGTGCTCAAGACGCTGCAGCTGTCCGATAAGACCTGCCTCATCGGCCTGGGGAAATCGGACATCGACGCCAAGCAGACGATCTACCATTCCGCCCGCAACATTCGCGGCATGACGGTCCTGCCGGCGGCGCAGTTCAACGCTTACCAAGTTCTGCGGCCCAAGCGTCTGGTGCTCACGAAGGCGGCCCTGCAGGAATTGTGCAAAAACGCGAAGTGGAAGTAGGTCAGGCTTTCCAGCCTGACAATCAGGCTGGAAAGCCTGACCTACGTGGAGTGAAGTCATGGCAGCTGCAAAGAACGCAAAGAAAACCTTTGGTCCCGAGCTGGAGCCGCACCAGATTGTGCTGTCGCCGCTAGTGACCGAAAAAGGCACGCATCAATCGTCGAACGAGCATCACAACGCCTATTCGTTCGTGGTGAATCTGTGGGCGAACAAGACGCAGATCAAGCATGCGGTCCAGGAACTGTTCAACGTCCGCGTGCTGGCGGTGCGGACGGCGCTGCGGCTCGGCAAGCATCGCAAATACCGCTGGAAGCAAGGCAAGCTGTCGAACTGGAAGAAGGCGATCGTCAAGCTGCATCCGGACGACAAGATCGAGTTCTATTGAGATGGAATTCGTTTAGCGCCCGCGTGGCGCCGTCCATTCGCGCGGCCCCATGCGGGCGCTAAACGAAGAGGATATTCCCATGGGCATTCGCTACTACAAACCGGTGACGAAGGGCCGGCGCGGCGCGTCGGTCAGCGACTTCGCGGAGATTACCGACCGCAAGAAGAAGCCGGAAAAATCGCTGCTGACCCCGCGCAAGAAGTCGGGCGGCCGCAACTTCCAGGGCATCGTGACCTCGCGCTTCCGCGGCGGCGGCCACAAGAAGATGTACCGCCTCATCGACTTCAAGCGCGTCAAGGACAACGTCTGGGCGACCGTGGTGTCGATCGAATACGACCCGAATCGCACCTGCCGCATCGCATTGCTCCAGTACGAGGACGGCGTCAAGACCTACATCCTGGCGCCGGAAGGTCTGAAGGCGGGCGATCGGGTGATCAGCGGCACGGAGATCGAGCCGCGCATGGGGCACTGCATGCCGCTGCGGAAGATTCCGCTGGGCATGAGCGTACACAACGTCGAGATGCAGCCAGGCAAGGGCGGGCAAATTTGCCGCAGCGCCGGCTGCACGGCAACGCTGACCGCGCGTGAAGGCGACTGGGCCCAGATCACGCTGCCGTCGGGCGAAGTGCGCCGCATGAGCGCCGACTGCCGGGCGACGCTCGGCGTCATCGGCAATGCGGATCACATGAACATTCGGCTCGGCAAGGCAGGCCGACGCCGCTGGATGGGCCGCAAACCGCACAACCGCGGCACATCGCAGAACCCGGTCGATCATCCGATGGGCGGCGGCGAGGGACGCAGCAAGGGCGGCCGCCACCCGTGCGGCCCGACCGGCGTCCTGGCCAAGGGCGGCAAGACCCGCAAACGCCGCAAGCCGTCGAACAAGGCGATCATCCGCCGCCGTCGGCCTGGCCCGCATTACGCGGAGAAATGATGTTTCGGCCGCTTGCGGCTTAGCGTCCGCGCGGCGCCATGCGAACGCTAAGCCGCAAGCGGCGATTTTCGACTGGTCGATAGCGACTATTTTTGTAAAGTAAACAGTCCCGAATTCTGAGGTAACGGCATGGGACGTTCGGTTAAAGAAGGCCCGTATGTGAATGAACGCCTGCTGGCGAAAGTCGAAAAGCAGCAGCGCACCGGCAGCCGCGAGCCGATCAAGACGTGGGCGCGCGATTGCACCGTGGTGCCCGACTTCATCGGCCACACGTTCATGGTTCACAACGGCAAAAACTTCATGAAGCTGTTCGTGACCGAAGATATGGTCGGCCACAAGCTCGGCGAATTTGCGCCGACGCGGATGTTCAAGGGACATTCCGGAGGCCGGGCGAAAGCTGCAGCAGCAGCGGCCGCCGCGGGGCCGGCAAAATGACGAAGTATCCCGGGGTGGAGCAGTGGTAGCTCGCCAGGCTCATAACCTGGAGGTCGCAGGTTCAAATCCTGCCCCCGGAA
>JACQFG010000342.1 GCA_016200155.1 Planctomycetota bacterium
GTAGTTGGCGACTTCGGACACGACAATCACCCCCCTTGCCAACTCGTACAGGTAGCCTTCCTGAACCTCCGCGAACTCAAACGCCCGCAGCGACATCTTGTGGCCCTGATGCTGCGGACCGATCTTGGTCTTCGGCTTGACGACTTTGACGACCATCTTTGCATCACCTTTTGCCAAGGGTAAGATCCTGCCTGAACTATATGCGACGAGCACTGCCCCTTCAAGCGTATTCGAAGCCGCCGCACCTTGCTTCAGCCTGCATTTTGCCTAAACTCGCCTCTGGACAATTTTCACTTTCCGAAGGAGAAATCCATGGCTGCAGGACGAGGCAGAATCTTTGACGATATCACGCAATGCATCGGCAATACGCCGCTCATCAAGCTGCGCCGCGTCGTCGGCACTGCCAAGGCGACCGTCGTCGCCAAGATGGAAAACGCCAATCCGCTCTGGTCGGTCAAGGACCGCATCGGCGTTTCCATGATCGATGCCGGCGAACGCGACGGCAAGATCAACAAGGACACCGTTATCATCGAACCGACCTCGGGCAACACCGGCATCGGCCTTGCCTTCACCTGTGCCGCGCGCGGCTACAAGCTCATCGTCACCATGCCCGAATCGATGTCCCTCGAACGCCGACGCCTCCTCAAAGCTTTCGGGGCCGAGATCGTCCTGACGCCGCGCGAGCGGGGCATGACCGGGGCCATCGAGAAAGCGAACGAGTTGCTCAAGCAGTATCCGAAGTCGTTCATGCCGCAGCAGTTCGAGAACCCCGCCAACCCGGAGATTCATCGCAAGACGACGGCCGAGGAAATCTGGAATGACACCGAAGGCAAGGTCGACATGCTCGTCTCCGGCGTCGGCACGGGCGGCACGATCACCGGCGTCAGCGAGGTCATCAAGAAGAAAAAGCCGTCGTTCAAGGCGATCGCGGTCGAGCCGGTCAACAGCCCGGTGATCACGCAGAAGATGGCCGGTCAGCCGTTGACGCCGTCGCCGCACCGCATCCAGGGCATCGGCGCGGGTTTCATTCCGGGCGTCCTCAACGTGAAGATCATCGACGAGGTGATCCAGGTCAAGGACGACGACGCCTTCGAGATCGCCCGCCGCCTGGCGCGCGAGGAAGGCATGCTGTGCGGCATCTCGGGCGGCGCCGCGGCCTGGGCCGCCATCCAGGTCGCCAACCGCCCTGAGAACGCGGGCAAGCTCATCGTCGTCATCATGCCCGACCTGGGCGAACGCTATCTGTCGACGCCGTTGTTCCCGGAGTGACAAAATCAGGAAGCCCCAGGGTGAGGTACTCCGAGCCCTGGGGTTCGGAGTATCTCACCCTGGGGCTTCTCACCAATGGCAGTCAACTGCGATATCCTCATCGTCGGCGGCGGCGTCATGGGCACCAGCATTGCCTGGCACCTCGCCAAGCGCAAGGCGGGCCGCGTCGTCCTGCTCGAGAAGTCGTACCTCGGCGCCGGCTCGTCGGGCAAGTCCGGCGCCATCGTTCGCCAGCATTATTCCAACAAGCTGACGGCGAGCATGGCCCAGAAGAGTCTGCGCGTTTACGAGCAATTCGACCAGATCGCCGGCGGGCCCCCCGTCTTCACGCGCACCGGGATGGTGCTCATCGTGAACGAGAAAGACAAGCCCGGCCTCGATGCCAATGTCAAGATGCAGCAGGAACTCGGCATCGATGTGCGCCCCGTTGCCGCTCAAGTCCTCGCCGACATCGATCCGAACGCTCGGCTCAAGGAAGACGAGATCGCGATCTTCGAAGCCGAGGCCGGCTATGTCGAGTCGGTGCAGGTCGTCGCGTCGTATGCCGAGTTCGCACGCCGCGAAGGCGCGGACATTCGGCTCGGCGTCGAGGTCGAGAGCGTCGTCACGGAGAAGAACAAGATCGTCGGCGTCGAGACCAACGAGGGACGCTACAACAGCCGATGCGTGATTCTAGCTACCGGGCCGTGGGCGGCGCAGCTCGGCAAGAACCTCGGCGTCAAGCTGCCGGTCCAGGCCTGCCGCACGCAGGTCGCCCTCTATCGCCGGCCCTGCGATTTCGGCCGGCGCACCGCGGTCTATTGCGATTTCGTACAGGGCATCTACTTCAAACCGACGCACGGCGAGATGATCCATGCCGGCAGCTTGCAAGGCGAGGAAATCAAGCAGCCGGTCGACCCCGATCAGTACAACGAGGCCGCCGACGGCGATTGGCTGCCGGTAGTTCGCCAGCGCCTGAGCCGACGCTATCCCGCCATGCATCGCGGCTACGGCCGAGGCGGCTACGGAGCGCTGTACGCGATCACGCCCGACTGGCATCCCATCATGGACAAGCTTCCGGGCCTCGAAGGAGCGTACTGCGCCGTCGGCTTCAGCGGCCACGGCTTCAAGATGTCGCCGATCGTCGGGCAGTTGATGGCGGAACTGGTGGTTGACGGCAAGGCGTCGGCGCTCGACATCGCGCCGCTGCGGTATGCACGCTTCGACGAGAACGATCCGGTGAAGACGCCGTATTCCTATGGCGTCATGGGATGAATCACATCAAGGCCTGGCTCTTCAGCTTGCGCTTCGCCTGCTTGCCGACGTCGGACTTCGGCGAGCGCTTCACGACGATCTCCAGCACCTGCTTGCCGAACTCCTGGGCGCGATGCGTTTGCTCTGCGAAGTGAAAGCCGAGGTAGAACAAATCCTCGGCGTCGAGCCATTTCGCCTTGTTGACGTGGCCGATCAGGTCGAAAGCGGCATTCTGCAGCAGGCGTGTGAACTGATGCAACGGCGGATCGTTGTTGCGGCTGTCGGCGGCGAGTTCGTGGCTCGACTGCTTCAACCCCGTGGCGGCCAGCTCGAAGCGCGTCTCCTCGCCGCACGCCGGGTCCTGAGCCAGCAATCGGTAGTAGCCGATCGCTTCGGTGTACTTCTTTTTTTTTCGAAGCTCTTGGGCCTTCGCTTCAATCTGATCGCGCGACCAGGCGTGGTCGATCTCGCGCAAGAAGAAGAACAGCGGCGCCGCCCGGCGATCCTCGGCATCGTGATGCTTGCACGCCTGAGCGAACGCCTTCGTGCGCTGGGCAGTCGGCAAGTCCTTCGCCGCCGGAGCAAGCGACCTGGCCAGGAACCAGGCCCGATCATGGTCCTGGGTAGCAAGGAGTTCATCAAGAATCGCGGCCTGCCCGGCCCGAAAGCTCAGCAGCGATTTCAGCGCTGCATCGCGCAGGGTCCGGTCGGGATGGCGCATCTGCCCGGTCAGGGCTTTGGCGACCTCGGCGCTCTCGACGCCCTGAAGCTTCTCGACGGCGAATCGGCGCGTCGCCACATCGCGGGCGTCGAGCAGCTTGATCCAGTGCTTCGAGTTCTTCGCGGTAGCGGGAACCTTCTTTAACATCATCAACGCCGGGGCAACGATCTGGAAGTCGGTCTCGCCGGCGCATGTCAACAACGCCTGCAGCCGTTTTTCCGTGCCCGGCTCGGCCTGTCCCAGGGCTTGCAGCGCCGCGGCCCGCACCTCGTTGGAGTGCGGGGGCAGAATGCGCGACCAGAACAGATCCTCCGCCTTTCCCTCGTGCAGGGCCGATACGATGCGCAACATCGCCGCTTCGGACCTCGGCGCGATCTTCTTGGCGCCAAGCGATTCGATCAGGAACTTCGCTAGAGCGTGGCGTTGCTGGGACGTGTATGCCGGGATTTCCATGGCGAGGCTGCGTGCGGTCGCCTCGATCACTTTTGCATCTGCGTCGAGCAATCCGTGGGCGGTGACGACGAGGGCGTTGCCCGTGTTCGACTTGGCCAGCACGGCCGCGATGCGCGAGCGCAGGTGCGGGCTGACCTCGTTCATGACCTTGCCCATGCGATTGGCGCCGCGCGCCCCGAGCAAGCTGGCGGCATGGACCGCCGGCTCGAGTTCCGCGCCTCCCTTGCGCACCAGGTCCTCCAACGGCTTCAACGCATCGTCGGCTTGCAATTGCCCGAGCGCCTCGATCGCGGCGATGCGCAGCTCCTGCTCGGGATCGTTGAGGGTTTCGAGAAGCGTCTTAACGAGCTTGCCGTCCTTGGCCCCGACTGCGCCGACGACCTTGAGAGCGGCGCGGCGAATATCGGTCGATTCGCCGTCGGCGACCAGGTCCAGCAGTTTGTTGAGCGTGCCGTCCGCCATTCTTGATCTCCCATTCCAATCGTCAGAGCCTGAAGCGTAAACAAAGGAGCGAGATTCCTTCCCTTACGCTTCAGGCTCCGACGATCACTTCCCCGCGGGCAGCGCCTTGAGGATCGCGCTCGCGGAGATCGCTCCCTTGCCGTCGCGGACCGCCTCGGCAAGCGCGTGATTCGCAAACGCGTGTACCGCCGGCTCGGACGCCTTGACAATGCCGCGCAGCACGTCCTTGAAGTCGTTGGTCAGCGCCTTGCCGCGGTCCTTCTTGAGGATGGGTCCGCCGCGCAGCTTGAAGTCGACGAGGTCGAGCTTCATCTCGGTGATGCGCGGCTCGATATTCAGCTCCGGCGGAAACTTCTTGAAGTTAAAGGACGTACCGACGTCGCACACCATCGCTGCGGTGAAGTTGACATCCGCCGTCGCGTCGGCGCCGACCAGAAGCAATCCCTTCTGCCACTGCTGCCATTCGCCGTGGCACATGACGGTCACATCCACGGTCATGACGATGCGCGAGGTCTTTTCATCCAGACCCTTGAAATCGAGGATCGTCAGCTTGAAGTTCTTGTCGGGATTCTCGACCTGGCCCTTGAAGCGGCGCCAGGCGCCGTGCGGCGCCTCCAAACGGTCGGCGACCTTCATCGTCTTGCGCAGTCCCATCAGCGGCAGGTTGTTCGGGATCTCGGTCACCTGCCCCCAGCCCGACGCATCCTCGACCTGCTTGGGAAGCTGCTTGACGACGAGCGCCGTGACGAATTTCGAAAGGTCGGTGAATTTAGGCGCAGACTCGGGTTCCCCGGCCCACGCATTAGGGGGAAGAGCGACCAGGGCGCCTGCCCAGATGCAAATCCAACGCATGGCTTCATCTCCTTTGCACGGGGGCGTTCCATCCGGCACGCACGTTCGCGGTGCGGCCTCCCCGTATTCTACGGAAAGCAGCGTAGTCATCATCGTCGTCATCGCGTGGCATCGCAGTTTTCTTGGTCATGCCGGCTCGTCAACCCGCGTGACGCCGGCAATCTGCAGGATGAAGTCGGGCCCAAACGCCATGGCCGGCGTCTGAAATCCCGGCGCGACGTCGCCGCGCAGCACCTGCTCCACCACGGCGAGCGCAGTCTGCACCGTCACATCGTAGGCGTCGGGCGTTTGCAGACGGGCTACGGCTTTGCTGCCCGTGCCATCGGTCGCCTCGCCCCACAGATAGCAGCGGTTGTTGCGGCGTTGCTCTTCGGTGGGCCCCGGAGCCCGCGCGTGGATGCGTCGCTTGAGCCAGTTCTGCACCATGGCCGAGCGAAGCAGCCAGCCGAACCAGCGACTTGCGCGCGCCGCGACGCGCGTGCCCCAGGGAGCAGCCATGTAGAATTCGATGTTGGGGATGCCTGTCGTGTAGAACGCGGTGGCGACGTCGCCCCAGGGGATGGTGATGGCCTTGGCCGGGCCGGCGCCGAAATCGATGAGCCGCGTCTTCCATGCCGCGGGGACGCGCCGCAATTTGCCATTCTCGCGCACGATGCCGCCGTCGGGCAAGCTTTCGAGGATGGTCAAGGCGGTGCCGCGCGACACCTGGGCGGCCCCCTGAAAGCCGAGGGCCAGATGAGTCGCGGAGGGAAGGCGCGTCTTGAGATGAGCCGCCAGACAGTCGGTCGGCACAACGTCGAAGCCGACGCCGGGCAGAAGCGCGACGCCGACGGCTCGGGCCTCAGCCGAGCGCGCCGCCAACGCCTCGAACACCGGTTCCTCGCCGGTGATGTCGAGGTAGTGCACGCCGGTCCGGATACAGGCATCCGCCATCGGCCGCGATGTCTGACGAAACGGGCCTGCACAATGCAGCACCGCGCCGGCGCCGCGAATGCCGGCTTCGACCGCGGAGGCCACGTCGAGCGCGAAAACGCGCTGCTCCAACTTCAACTCTGCCGCCAGTGCTGCCACGCCCTCGGCATTGCGGCCCGCAAGGATCGGTGTCATGCCGCGCCGTGCAGACTCGCGCGCGATCAGGCCGCCGGTATAGCCGTTGGCGCCGTAGATGAGGAAGTTCGACATGCGCTGATTATAGGCTCATCCCCGGAACATGCGCAGTTCGGCTGGTCGCTTTACATGTGTTTCACTCATTTCACCACCCCTCCCCCAAATGAAACACATGAAACACATGAAACACATGAAACAC
>JACQFG010000343.1 GCA_016200155.1 Planctomycetota bacterium
ATCAGCTTGCGCGTGCCGGCGCCGTCATTGCATACCAGAACGCGTTGAGCCAATCCCGCGCCCAGGGAGTCGATCACCAGGATCGGCTCGCCGTCGGGCTTCTCGTCCGACGTCAACGGCTGCGCGATGAGCAACTTCCAGCCCGCCATGCTCGCGTGCTTCACGGTCGCGGTCGCCTGCCCGACGATGACGGCGATTTGCATATTGGTTCCCTGTGGTTTACGTTTAGCGCTCGCGCGGCGCCACGCGGGCGCTAAACGTAAACAGTTCTCACACCACCCGCATCGAACCCATCGTCGTCGAACGCCGCACGCGCGAGAACGTCAATGGCGTCGTCACGCCTTCGCCCGTCGGCGTTGCGATCGAGAAACTCAGGTACGCCTCGCCCAGGCCCGCCGTGCACGGGCCGTTCTGCACGAAGATCGTCACGTCCATCGCGCGGCCCATGCGCGTGATCGTGTCGACGTTGCGCGAGTGGATGATCGCCGTGTGCTTGAAGCCGTGCTCGTATTTCTTCGCGAGCTGTATCGCGACATCGACGTCGGGGCAGCGAATGAACGGCACGAACGGCATCATCTGCTCATGGTCAACGAACGGATGCGACTCGTCGGTCTCGCCGAAAAGCAGCTCCGTGTCCGCCGGCACGCTGACCCCTGCGTGTTTCGCCAGAATCGCGGCGTCCTGGCCGATCAGGTCCTTGTTGACGAACAACTTCCCGCCGTCGCCGGAGACGAACGCGGCCTTTGTCAGTTTGGCGATCTGGTCGGCGTTCAAGCGGACCGCCTTCGCTCTCATCATCGCGTCCATCATCTCGTCGAAAACCGACGCGACGACGAAGACCTCCTTCTCGGCAATGCACAGCAGGTTGTTGTCGTAGGCGCTGCCGTAGATAATCGACTTCGCCGCGTTGTCGAGATCGGCGGTCTCATCGACGACGACCGGCGGATTGCCCGGCCCCGCGACGATCGCGCGCTTGCGGCTTCCGAGCGCCGCGCGCCCGACGGCGGGACCGCCGGTGACGCACAGAAGCCGAACGTCGCGATGTTCGAAAATTGCCTGGGCGCTTTCGAGCGTCGGTTTGCCGATGATCGTGATGAGGTTATCGACGCCGATCGCCTTGTGAATCGCCTGGTTAAAAAGCTGCGTGCCATGGCAGGCGACGCGGGCGCCGGACGGATGCGGATTGCAGACGACCGCGTTGCCGGCGGCGATCATGCTGATGGCGTTGTTAGCGAGCGTCGGCAGCGAATGCGTGACGGGGGTGATCGTGCCGATGATGCCGAACGGGGCGTACTCTTCGAGCGTCAGGTTGTTCATGCTGCCGAAGCCGTTGACGCGGAGGAACTCGACGCCCGGGGATTTCTCGCCGGCGGTGACGAGCTTTTCGACCTTGTGCTTGAGCCGGCCGATCTTGGTTTCTTCCATCTCCTCGAGGCCAAGCGCGTCCGCCTTTTCGATGCAGATCTTGCGGATACAATCGGTCGCCTTCTTGCGAGCATCGAGGCCGAGCGATTCAAGTTGCTTAAACGCTTTGCCGGCAGCCTTGACGGCATCGTCGACGTTATCGAAGACGCCCCAGGCGCTCGTCGGATTTGGCGCAACGACGGGCTTGCCCTTCATGCCGGCGAGGACTTCTTGCACAACGCTGCGGATCAGGTCATCGGTGACTTGGAGCATGTTCATGATTCCTGGAAGCCCAGGGGTGAGGTACTCCGAACCCCTGGGTTCTTGGCGCTCGTTATCCCAGGGGCTCGGAGTACCTCACCCCTGGGCTTCCACTTATTTCTTCGCGTCAAAGATCGTCTTGTTTTCCACGTTGACCGTATCGACGATGCCGATGATCGTGGCATCGACGGGCAGCTTCTCGACTTCCGGGGCCATGCGGGCACTGGAGCCTTGCACGATCAGCACCATCTCGCCCTGGCCGGCGCCGACGGTATCGACGCACACGAACGTTCGGCCTGTCGAAATCAGCTTGTCGCGGTTGGCGGGATCGACGCGCAGAGGCTCAACGGTCAGCAATTTCGAGCCGACCATGCTGGCGACTTTTTGCGTCGCGACCACGCTGCCGGTGACACGTGCAAGGAACATGAGACCTCCCGTATTCGTTTAGCGCCCGCGTGGCGCCATGCGGACGCTAAACGCAAGCTGCTAGACAATCGCGCGATTGCCGGGCCACGATCAACTCCTCGTTGGTCGGCATGATCCACATTTGCACTCGGCTGTCGGCGGCATCGATGCGGGCCTCGCCCTTGGCCAAGCCATTCTTCGCAGCATCGAGGCGAATGCCGAACCACGCCAGGTCGCGGCAAATCGCGTCGCGCATGGTGACCGAGTTTTCGCCGATGCCGCCCGTGAAGACGATCGCGTCGGCGCCGCCCAGCAATAACAGGTACGCCCCAAGGTAATGCCGGACCGCGGCGACGAAGACATCGAGCGCGAGTCTTGCGTTACCGTCGCCGGCAAGTGCGGCGATTTCGACGTCGCGCAGATCGTTGCTCTTCCCACTCAAGCCCTCGAGGCCGGACCGATTGGCGAGATCGTCCAGTATCTGCGGCAGCGTCTTGCCGGTCGCACGCATGAGCGCGGGCAGGGCGAACACGTCAAAATCGCCGACGCGGTTGTTGTGCGGCAAGCCGGTCTGCGGGCTCATGCCGAGGCTGTTCGCTTGCGATTTGCCCGCCTTGATCGCACAGAGCGAGCTGCTGCCGCCCAGGTGGCACGAGATAATCTTCGCATCAGCGTTGCCAACGAGCTTCGTCGCCCGCTCGGCAATGTAACGATGGCTCGCGCCATGAAAGCCCCAGCGCTTGATGCCGTGCTTGTCGGCCCATTCCCTGGGGACCGCGTAATACTTGTGCGCCGCCGGGATCGTTTCGTGAAACCCGGTCTCGAACGCCGCGACCAGCGGAATCTCCGGTGATTCGTTCGCGAGCAGCCGCATCGCTGTCACGTAGGGCGGGTTGTGAGCCGGCGCGACATCGTTGTATGCCTCCATCGCTTGCAGCACGGCCTCATCGACGCGATGCACGCCGGTGATCCCCTTGGCGTGGACCGCCTTGAAGCCGATCGCAGCCAATTCCTTCGGGCTCGCCAGGCACTTCTTGTCGGTCAACTGCTGCAAGCACAGGCGGACGGCGACAGCGTGATCCTTCGCGGCAACCGTCGACTCTTCACGTTGCCCGGCGACTTCGACGAACCACTTCGATTGCGGAGAACCGATGCGTTCGATGCCGCCGCGCGCGAGCACTTTCTCGTCCGCCATGTCGAACAGACGGTACTTGAAGCTCGTGCTGCCGAGATTTGCGACCAGGATCTTCATGATCGGCGCCCCACCCCGCACGTTCGGAGTACCTCACGTGCGGGCTTGCCAGGTTATTTGCCCAAGAACACCGACATCACGGTTTCTTCCGGGCGCGGAATCACGTGGGCGCTGACGAGTTCGCCGTGCTGCTGGGCGGCAGCGGCGCCGGCATCGACAGCCGCACGGACGGAACCGACGTCGCCGCGCACGAACGTCGTGACATAGGCGCCGCCGATCTGCACCTGGCCCGCCAGCGTGATGTTGGCGGCCTTCGCCATTGCGTCGGTGGCCGCGACGGTCGCGATCAGGCCCTTGGTCTCGACCAGGCCGAGCGCTTCGTTGATGGTCTTTGCCATTGCTTTACCCTCGTTTCTCTTTCGTTGTTGTTTGGCCATGATGGTTTTCGTTCGCGCTCCGGTCGCTCACGCTCCCGGCTCGCCTTGTTCAGTTCAGCCAGCAGCGCCGGCCGCGGGTTTGCCTTTGGGAAGCACGCTGGTGACGTCCTCGTGCGGACGCGGGATCACTTGCACGCCGACGACTTCGCCGACGCGACCGGCTGCCGCGGCGCCGGCGTCAACGGCCGCCTTCACCGCGGCGACGTCGCCGACGACGAACGCCGTCACCAGGCCGCTGCCGATCTTCTGCCAGCCGATCAACGTGACGTTGGCGGCCTTCAGCATGGCGTCGCTGGCTTCGATCAGCGCCACCAG
>JACQFG010000341.1 GCA_016200155.1 Planctomycetota bacterium
CGGGCACGTCACCCAGACGTCGGCGAGAAAGTCCATCTCCAGGCGGTTCGACCCGTTGCCCTCGCACGCTTCGCAACGGCCGCCGGGCTTGTTGAAGCTGAATCGCCCTGCCTTGTACCCGCGAATCTTGGCCTCGGCGACAAGGCAATACAGCTCGCGAATCTGATCGAACACCTTGATGTACGTCGCTGGATTCGAGCGCGGCGTACGGCCGATCGGCGACTGATCGATGTCGATGATCTTGTCGATGTGCTTCAAGCCGTCGATGCGGTCATGAGCGCCGATGTTGTGGAACGTTTCGTCATCCTCATCGCCATCATCGTCAAAGGTGCGACCGAGGGCCTTGCGGGTTCCCTCCATGAGGATGTCATTGATGAGCGATGACTTGCCCGATCCGCTGACGCCGGTCACGCAGATAAACGTGCCGAGTGGAAAGTCGACGGTGATGTTTTTGAGATTGTTGTGCTTGGCGCCGAAGATGGTAAGCTTGCGGTCCGTCGGTTGGCGGCGCGTCTTGGGGATGGCGATTTCCTTCTTGCCGGCGAGATACTGGCCGGTGATGCTAGCGGTCTGCTTGACGACATCGGCATAGGAACCAGCGGCGACAACGTGGCCGCCGCGCACGCCGGGTCCGGGGCCGAAATCGACCAAGAAGTCGGCGGCGCGCATGGTCTCTTCGTCATGCTCGACGACGAGTACGGTGTTGCCCATGTCGCGCAGTTTTTCGAGACTTCGAAGGAGCCGTTCATTGTCGCGCGGGTGCAGGCCGATCGACGGCTCGTCGAGGATGTAGAGCACACCGACGAGGCCCGAGCCGATCTGGCCGGCAAGCCGGATGCGCTGCGCCTCGCCGCCCGAGAGGGTAGGGGCGGTGCGGTCCAGCGAAAGGTAGTGCAGGCCGACGTTGAGCAGAAAGTTGACGCGGGCGCGGATTTCCTTGAGCACCTCGGCGGCGATGTGACGCTGCACGGGATCGAGCGCGTCTTCCAGGGTTGCCGCTTGCAGCGAAGCAAGGGGTTCGGCTACGCCGCGAGCGCCAAGCCACGCGGCGAGATCGCTGATCGGCATCCCCTCGGTCTCGATGAGCGTCCTGCCGGCGACGCGCACCGCACGAGCCTGCGCGTTGAGCCGTCGGCCGTCGCAGGTGGGACAGCGCATCACGCGCATGTACTTTTCGAGTTGCAAGCGGCGCGGGCCGGCGGCCGTTTTCTTGAAGCTGGTCATGAGTTGCGGGACGATGCCCTCCCAGGTTCCGCCGTGCTTCCAGACATTGCCGCCGCGCATCTTCCATTCGAACGTGATATGCCGATCGCCGGTTCCGTGCAGCAGGATGTTCTTGTGTTCCTCCGACAATGTTCGCCAAGGCTGCTTGACGTCAATGTCAAACGTCTTGGCAACGCCTTCGTAAATGTGTTTGCGCCAGCGTCCCATGCCGCGTAACGGGCCGACGATGGGAATGGCGCCCTCGTAAAAGCTGACGTCCGCGTCGGGCACGAGCAGATCGGGATCGAACGAGTAGCGCGTGCCGAGGCCATCGCAATCGAGGCACATGCCGTGCGGACTGTTGAAGCTGAAGAGTTGCGGCGACGGCGGCTCGAAGGACTTGTTGCAATGCGTGCAGGCGTAATGGGCGGACAGGATGATGTCCTGCGGCGCTCGCGGCTCGGCAGGAGCCTCGCCCTCCCGCATCGGTTCGCCCTCTCGATCCATCGCAATGACGATATTACCCTCCGCGAGATTCAACGCCTGCTCGACGGCCTCCGCGAGACGCGAACGCACCTTGGCGTCGATCGTCAGGCGGTCGATGACGATGGCGATATCGTGCTTGATCCGGCGATCGAGCTTGAGGTCGTCGGTCAGACGGACGATGGCGCCATCGACGCGCGCGCGCAAGTAGCCGCGCTTGAGCATGTCCTGAAAGAGATCCTTGTACTCACCTTTTTGACCGCGCACCACCGGGGCGAGGACGAGGAACTTCGTCCCGGCGGGTAACGCCAGAATACGATTGAGAATCTGATCGCGCGATTGCGCCGTGATCGGCCGATCGCAGATGGTGCAATGTCCCTGGCCGATGCGCGCGTAGAGTACCCGTAGGTAATCGTGAATCTCGGTGACGGTGCCGACGGTCGAGCGTGGGTTCTTGCCGGCCGTCTTTTGCTGAATGCTGATCGAAGGAGAGAGCCCTGCGAGATAATCGACGTCGGGCTTCTGCAACTGGCCGAGAAACTGCCGGGCGTACGACGACAGCGACTCGACATAGCGGCGCTGCCCCTCAGCATAGAGCGTATCGAAGGCAAGCGACGACTTGCCCGAGCCGCTGACGCCGGTGAAGACGATCAACTGATTGCGCGGCAACTCGAGATGAATGTTTTGCAGATTATGTTCGCGAGCGCCGCGGATGATGATTTTGTCCGAATCCATGTTGGTGGCATACCATTCCAATGGTGTGAGGGGTCGGGGGCGTCACACCATCGGAATGGTATGCCACCGCCGACGTAAACGGCTGTGCACGTTGCGGATAGTTTACGAGGTCTGGGTCGGATTCACCAGCGGTCGATCGTAAGCGTAATCTTGTCAAAAGGTTACGATTCCAATTTGCAAAGGGGCGAAACGGTCGCTATATCATGAGTGCGTGAATTGATGAAGAATTTGGAACCTTTCCGAACAAGGCCGCGTCCCATTTCCAGCAGGACATCGTGGTTGCCGACGATCTTCGCCTGATCCAGGAATGCCGCGCGGGCAACAGTGCCGCCTTTGGCGAGCTGGTGTCGCGCTATCAGGATCGATTGTTCAACACGATGTTGCGTCTGGTGGACAACGCCGACGACGCACGGGACGTGGTGCAGGAAGCATTTCTGCACGCGTACCAATCGCTGCCGTCGTTCAAGGGGGACTCGCTCTTTTTCACCTGGCTGTATCGCATCGCGGTCAACGCGGCGATCAGCATGAAGCGCAAGCAGCGGCCGACGCTGCGGATTCATCCGGGTGGAGAAGAAAAGAACACGATCGATCCGGTCGACACCTCCGAGACGAACCGTCCGGGCCATGCGATGGAGATGGCAGAGGATGAACGCCGCGTGCATGACGCGCTGTCCAAGCTTTCCGCCGAGCACCGTGCGGTGCTGGTGATGAAGGACATGGACGGCATCAAGTACGAGGAGATGGCCGAGATTCTGGGCGTCCCGGTCGGCACGATTCGCAGCCGACTGCACCGGGCTCGCCTGGAGATCCGGGATCTGTTGTTGCAAGAAGAGAAGAAGGACAAGGCTTAGCTGCCCGCCGGGTACGATCATGCTTTCCGAAAAAGACACCGAACTTCTGACGGCCTTCGTCGATGGAGAACTCGCTCCCCTCCAGCGCGAGGAAGCGATGCGTCTTCTGAACCAGTCGTCGGAAGCGCGCACGCTGCTGCGCGACCTGCAGGAGAATGCTCACCGCGTCAAGCAGTTGCCGCCGCGCAAGGTCGAGCCGGGCCTGGTCGAGGAAATTCTGCAAGCGATCGCCGAGCATAAAGCCCAGCCGAAGCCGGCCACGCGTGGAACGCGCCGGCGCTGGCTGCCGTATGTTGCTGCGTCGTTGGCGGCATCGTTGTTGATCGCCGTGTTCGGCCTGATCTTCTGGAAGACGATGAATCACCCGGATGTGATCAAGGATGACACGGGCATCGCCAAGAACGAAAATGACAAGAAGCCCGACCCGCAGCCGCCCGTGCTTCCGCCGACACGCAAGCCGAACCCGGCGTTGGGGCCGCTCGTCGATGGCGCGTTCAGCGGGTTCGCCAAGGCGATCCCGGTCGACCCGCCGTTCGCGTCGGCGTTCCGCGATCTGCAAACCGGTAAGACCACCGGCCAGTTCGCTCATGCGGTCGATCGCGAAAAGGACAAACTGGTCCATCTCGATATTTCCGTCGAGAGCAATCCGAAGGCCATCGAACGGCTGCGCGAGGTGTTGCAAAACCACAAGATCGATCTGGTGGTCGATCCGGGCGCGGTCAAGCCTATTGAAGACAAGAAGGTCGAGTACATCGTCTACGCCGACAACCTGACCTCCGACGAGCTGACCAGGATGATGGCCAAGCTCGGCGAAAAGGTCGTGGTCGGCAAGGGCAACACCGAAATCAAGGTCCCGTCTCCCTATCAGAAAGTCACGGTCAAGCCGGTTGCCAAGGACGAAAAGCAAAAGCTCGCCAGCATGCTCGGCGTCGAGCCAGAAGCCGTCATACCCCCCGGCCAGGCCAAAAAGCTGAATGGAAACCGGATGCACGAGCCGGC
>JACQFG010000340.1 GCA_016200155.1 Planctomycetota bacterium
CCTCGACAAGGTCCTCGCCAAGGTCGAGCCCAAGAGCGATTTCCGCATTGATGGCACCACGATCACAATCACGACTCCCGAACGCGCCTTCTTTACCGTCGAGCACGACATCCGTGGACCAGCCGCCAAGGCGGAATCGCTCGGCGTCAAGGGATCAGTGTTCCGGGTCGCCGATCAGGCCCAGCGCGCCGCTTTACTTGTGGACCGACTCGTCACCACTTTGTCGTTGCCGCAACCGGTTGTTGGCGAGACGTTCGAAGTCCTCAACGGCACCCGCCTGGTCATTCGCGCCACCGGCGTGCGCCACACGGAGTTCGTAGGGGTAATGGGTTCTTTCACACGTCTGGGCGACGTCGCCGTGACAACGCAGTGCAAACTCTACGAAGTCGATGATGCGTTTTACAAGAAGATCAAGAAAGCCAAGCGGCTCCGCATCGAGGACGAGGAAAAGCTGCTGCTCCAAGGCAAGCTGGCGCAAGGCGTTCCGCTGGCCCAATACATGGCGAAACAGACGTTGCTCGTCACCGGAGACGAGGTCAGCGTGGACAATGGCCACATGACGACGCTGCTTGCGAAGCAAGCGGTTCATCAATGTTTGCCGAGCCCGCAACAATTCCGCGCCGGCCAAAAAGAATTGCAGACCTTCTTCACGGGCCTGGTCCTCAACGGCGTCCTTGAGGTAAGTCCCGACCGCCGGCTCATTCATGTCGCGCTTACCGAAAAAGGAACCGAGCTGGACGAAATTCGCAAGGTAAAGGATCTCGGTTTGCGCATCATTGAACACCCTGGCAAGGGGCAAGAGGTCGCACCGGCCAAGGACATTGCCGAGATTCCGATTCTTAATGAGACCAAGCACACACGCACAATCGATTTGCCTGACGGCGGCACGCGCGTCGTGGCGCTGCACTATCGGCCACGCTCCCTTGAAGAGAAAAAGCGTTGGCTCGTGCTGGTCATCACCGCGCGCATCGTCATGGAGGAGGAGGAACGCCGGTTTCTCGAAGGATATCTGGAGAACGCGATGCCGGCACTTGTTGCCGACGTGCTGAGCAACCCGCGTCTGAAGACAACGCGCGATTACTGCGGCACGCCGGGCGATAAACGATTCGCCCTCGTCAAAAGTGACGCATGGACCTGGCCCAAGGACTTTCAGCCCAAGATCAAGGGCTTCGATTTGACGGACGCAAGCCCGAAAGGCCAGCGCCTGCTCGGCATTCGCATCGACCGCTTTCAATGGGCGACTTCGGGGCTGGAAGTTCACGTCACGTTCGTCAACGCCGGCGGCAGCGACAACGGCCAGGCGCCCGGCGGCTGCACGCTGCGCTACTCGGCTCGATCCGACGACGAGAGGTGGAAAGTAGAATTGATGGACCGGTAACCGTTCCGCGATTCCGACACCACGCCGGTCACGGTATCGATTTGCGTTTCGAGATGACTTCAAGCAGCGGAGCGGCTGGCACGAGGCCGGCAATGCTCTGAACGTCCGCAGTGGAGATCACGGCAACCCAGCTGCAGACGGCCGCTGATCTGCGATTCAAACCGGTCCGCGGATGCCCGTTCGCATGCCAGGGCAACAATACGTGATCATCCGGAACAGGGTTGGGGATTCGACTCGTGATGGCCACTACCTCCAAATCACCGCCGGGCACAATCTGATCTGTCGCTGTCACGACCACGGCGGGCCGCGCCTTGCGGATGCCGTTCGCGTCAGCGATTTCGGCCCAAACGATTTGGCCCAGTCGAATGGTGGGTGCCGCCATCTGATAACTCCCAAACGAATTGGAAAATCCCGGCGCATGATCGGGCGAAAATGCAGCGGCCGAATCCTTCAGTTCGGTGGCATTATCCACTCCTAGGGCATGAAGGTAAAACGATGAGGAGTGTTGAATGGCGGTGCTGGACATCATCGACACGGCGGCATCATTCGGACTTACTTCGAAGCCCGGTGAAACGTCCAGCGCCACACCTGGTAATCACGTCAAAATGGCTTCGGCTCATCGCCGTCGAACCACGATTGCGGCGGCGGCGACGTTCTTGCCAGCCGCTTCCAATCGATGGTCTTGGTCAGTCTCTCGGCTTCTTCCCGTGCTAGTGCTTCCTGCAACAGTTCGAAGTATTCCACGGGAACGATGACTGCCGCGTCCGCGCCGTCGCGACGGACAATGACCGCTTCCTTTTCAGTC
The DNA here is from genome assembly GCA_016200155.1 of Planctomycetota bacterium. Lineage (GTDB taxonomy): Bacteria > Planctomycetota > Planctomycetia > Gemmatales > Gemmataceae > SIAQ01. The sequence continues at coordinate 2,184 of JACQFG010000340.1, forward strand.
ATCACGCGGCTGATCACGTCGGCATATCCCTGAGCCTGATTGGGTTCATCCACGTGCGTCGGTGCTTGAAGGTCTAACGACATGGTGGTGGTCTCCTGCAAAGCGATGTGCGTATTATACCGGAATTCACGCCGCGCGCGTTTCCGGCTCCGCGTCGGGGTACTTGATGCGCGCGTGGAACAGCGCGATCAGCGATTTGCACAACTGTTCTTCGATGACGTGCAGCTCCGTCAATGTCAGGCCACTCTCCTCGAACTGGCCGTCCAGCAGGCGCTTCATCAGCAGGTCGTGAACCAATTTGCGCAGGCTGCCCGGCGTCGGGTTGGCCAGCGATCGGCTCGTGCTCTCCACGGCGTCCGCCAGCATCACGATGCCCAGCTCGCGCGTGTGCGGCTTCGGGCCGGGGTAGCGGAAGCACGCCTCCAGATCGGTGTTGCTGGCGTTGGAATCGAAGTCGCTGCGCAAGCGCATCGCCTCGCGGTAGAAATATTCGACCAGCGTGGTGCCGTGATGGCTGGCGATGAAATCGACGATCGGGGCGGGCAGGTGATAGCGCTGGGCCAGGGCCATGCCGTCCTTGACATGGCCGATGATGATGAGCGTGCTGAGCGCCGGTTCGAGGGAGTCGTGGCGGTTCGCGCCGGACTGGTTCTCGATGAAGTAGTGCGGCTTGAGCATTTTGCCGATGTCGTGGAAATAGCTGCCGACGCGCACCAGCAGCGGGTTGGCGCCGATCGCTTCCGCGGACGCCTCGGCCAGCGTGGCGACCGTCATGCTGTGCGTGTACGTTCCCGGCGCCCGGCGGACCAGCTCTTGCAAGAGCGGATGCGAACCGTCGGCGAGCTCCAGCAGGCTGATGTCCGTAACGAAAGTGAAACAACGCTCGACCAGCGGCAATAACCCGGTCAGCACGAACCCGGCCAGCGCGCTGCATACGAAGCAGCGAAATGCATCGGTCAGCGTCAATGACCACGTCTGCCCGGACAGCAGCCCCGTCGCCACCGTTGTCGCCAGACACGCCAGGCCGGCGGTACTGGCGACCTGCACGAGCTGCGTGCGGGTGCGGACGTGGCGCAGCGACAGGATTGCCGTCGCCATGCCGCACATGTGGATCAGCACCGCATCGACGCTGCTGCCCAGCACGACCGTCAGCGCCAGTTCGAGCGCGAACATCATCATCAGCGCGAATTGCGGATTATAGGCGAGCGTCAGCACCATCGCCGTGAACGTCATCGGCAGCAGCAAGGCGTTCCAGGGCGGCTGACTCAGCACCGTGCCGAGCACCAGGGTCGTCAAGATCAGCATGCAGATGCCGACGATCATCGGCAGACTTTGCCCGAGACCGATCTGGAAACGGGCGACGTACATCACCATCATGCCGGTGATCAGGCTCAGGATCATGAACAGCGACACGGCTCGCGACCAGTGATCGTTCGTGGTCAAGCTGTCGCAATAGGCCTGATGTTCCTCGCGCAGCAGATCGAGCTGGCGTTCCTGGATCGGCTGGCCGCGCGGCGCGAGCAACATGCCGCGCGGGTATTTCTCGAAGACGGGTCGATCGCTGTGGTTGGCCTTCTCATGAATCGCATCGTCGCCGCGCTGGCGTTCCTGGTTTACCAGCTCGACGTGATTGATGACGGTGAAATCGACGCGGGCCCGCAGGTCATGGGGGTACACTTCGCCGGCGCGATAGCGCATCGGCACGCCCCACCAGATGGCGAATCCCGTGGCCATCAGCGTCGTCAGCCAGACGGCTACCAAGCGCAACAGCGTATCCCGGTGCGCCAGCTGCTTCAGCAACGGCTCTTCCTGACGCGAAGAGCGCGTCCGGCCGTTCCATTGCAGCAAGCGCGGCAGTTTTTTGAGCGGTCCAAACATGGGGGGAATTGCCGATTGCCGATTGCTCGTCAGAGCTTAACGCGGCCGAGCCGCAACCGTAGACATCACGCTCCGCGTGATGGGGCTGCATCACGCGGAGCGTGATGCCTACGATGAGTTGCCGCAGGGGTCCTTCGCTTACGCTTCAGGCTCTGACGAGCAATCTTCAATTCCTTTTGCGAGGCTTGTCGTCCTCGTAAGCCTTGACGATCCTTTGAACCAACGGGTGCCGGACGATGTCGTGTTCGGTCAGGTAGATGATGGCGATGCGCTCGAGGTTTTCGAGCCGATGAATGGCGTCGATCAGGCCGCTGCGCAGGTTGCGTTCGAGGTCGATCTGCGTGATGTCGCCGGTGACGATGATCTTGGACCCATGGCCCATGCGCGTCAGGAACATCTTCATCTGGGCGATGGTCGTGTTCTGGCCTTCGTCGAGGATGATGACCGATTGATTGAGCGTGCGGCCGCGCATGAAGGCGAGCGGGGCGACTTCGATGATGTCGCTGCCCATGTAGCGATGGACCTGATCGGGCTCCATCATGTCGTTGAGCCCGTCGAAGAGCGGACGGAGGTAGGGATTGATCTTGGCGGCCATGTCGCCGGGCAGAAATCCGAGCTTCTCGCCGGCTTCGACGGCGGGTCGGACGAGGACGATGCGCTTGACCGCGCCCTGGCGCAGCATGTTGACGGCGACGCCGACGGCGAGATACGTTTTGCGGGTGCCGGCGGGGCCGATGGCGAAGGTGACGTCATTGTTGTTCATGGCCTGGACGTAGGTTGCTTGCCCGTCGGTGCGTGGCCGGACGGCGCGGTTGTTGGCGAGGGAAGCGACTGGGGCTTGCAGGGCGGGGCCGTTCTCGCCCTTCTGCGCGGCAGCGAGCGCGGTGCGAACGGTCTCCGCAGTCAGGCCCTGCCCGCGGTGCAGGGTTTGCCTGAGCTGCACGAAAACGCGTTCGGCTTGCTCGACGAATGCGGGGTCGCCGTCGATCTGAATAGTGTCGCCGCGCGCAATGATGCGCACGTCGATCGCATCGCGGATGAGACGAAGATACTGGTCGCGATTGCCGAAGAGCTGGACGGCTTCATCGCGGTCGTTGAGAGTCAGAGTCAGGGTGGTGTCGTTCATAGTTTGTTTGCCGCTTGCGGCTGAGCGTTCGCGTGGCGTCATGCGAGCGCTAAGCCGCAAGCGGAATCAGGAGGAACCAAAGGTACGCAATCGGCGCCGCGAAAATAATCGCGTCCACAACATCGAGCACGCCGCCGAAGCCGGGCATGACGGTCGAGGCGTCCTTCGTCTGGCAATCGCGCTTGATGAGCGATTCGGCAAGGTCGCCCAGCATGCCGGCGATTCCCACGGTTAGCCCGAAGCCGATTTCCCAGAGCAGGTCGTGCCGCAGGATCGTCGCGGGTCCGCAGCGGTCGATCGCGATTGCCGCGGCCACCGCCGAGATCATGCCGCCGACCGCGCCTTCCCAGGTCTTCTTCGGGCTCAAGACCGGCGTCATCTTGTGCTTGCCGATCAGTCGGCCAACGAAGTACGCTCCGGTATCACAGCATTTCGGCACGAACACCGCAAGGGCGAGCCGCCAACTGTTGGCCGAGTGATCTTCGGTCAGCCAGCGAATCTGGGCGAAGAAGCAAGGCAGGAAACCGAGGTAGCCGACGATCAACCAGGTAAGGGCAATCCGCTCGACCGATCGGCCCGGGCCAAAGTAGCCGGCCATCTCATATAGGAAGGCGAGCAGCAGGAATCCAGCCAGGATTCCGATCAGGATCGACCAAGAATTTGCATGGAAGGCTGGGAGGTTTATGAGCCAGTTGGCAAACACGAACACCACGACGCCAAGATAACAGACGCTTTTCTGCGGGGCCCGGTTCGGTCCCAGCACGTGGATGAACTCAAAACACGCGGCGAGGGTCAGCGAAAGCTGGAACAAAAAAAGAAACGGAAACCACGGGGCGAGGTGTTGATCGCCGACGAGCATGCCGACCGTTAGCGCGATGAGAATCCCACCCATCCACAGTCGGGTCTTGAGCATGGCGAAAAAATCCACGAAGGACACGAAGACCACGAAGGGGAAGAACAGAAGAGATTTCACTCTCGAACAAAATCAGAGTTTCTTGGATCACTCTTCGTGATCTTGGTGCCCTTCGTGGATGAATTAATTCTTCAGCCCGCCGAAGCGTCGTTCGCGTCGGGCGAAATCGTGCAGCGCCTGGCGCAGGGTCGCCTCGTCGAAATCGGGCCAGCATTTCTCGGTCACCCACAGCTCTGCATACTAGATTTGCCAGAGCAGGAAATTACTGATGCGCATTTCGCCCGCCGTTCGAATCAGCAAGTCGGGCTCCGGCATTCCGGCGGTGTATAGCGCGTTCGAAATCGTCTCCTCATCGATCGTGTCTGCCGGCGACTTTTCCGCCACGATGTGCCGGACCGCATCGACGAGTTCGATTCGACCGCTGTAATTGATCGCCAGGCACAGCGTCATGCCGGTGTTCTTGGCGCTGACGCGGATGTTCTCGTCCATCTCGGCAAGAACATAATCGGCCAACCCGTCGCGCCGGCCGATGACGGTGAAGCGGATGTTCTCGCGCATGATCTCTTCGCGTTCGCGGATCAGATACTCCTTGAGCAGGCCCATCAGGAACTCGATCTCGGCCTGCGGGCGTTTCCAGTTCTCGGTGCTGAAACAGTAGAGGGTGAGCTGTTCGATGCCGAGCCGACAGCATTCCTCGATGGTGCTGCGCACGCTCTGGACGCCCTGGAGATGGCCGTGAACGCGTTCCTTGCCTCGTTCCTGAGCCCAACGGCCGTTGCCGTCCATGATGATGGCGATATGGCGCGGCAGCTTGGCGGGATCGAGGCCGGCATCGGCGAGGCGTTTCAGCGTATCAGGAGACAATTTCATGAACTTTGCTCTCGCGAATGTCATGAACGTGCAACATGGCCCTGATCTCCATTCATTTTTCCCTTGGCCTCTGCAATCACCTGCAGAACGAAGGCGATGTCCCGCTCCAACGCAGCGGCGATGTCCGCTGGAGGCATACCCTTCGCGGCCAACTTTAGGATTGCGAACGCGATACCTTCTTGGCGCCCCTCTTCGCGCCCCTCCTCGCGCCCCTCCACTCGCCCTTCGTCCCTGGCTTCCTGGTAAACCTTGCTCGCGCGAATGTCATGGACCTGCAGCATGGCTTGAATCTCCTTATGGCTCAAACGCGGCAATCGGTAGATGATCACCGTCTCGATCAATTCTATCAGATCGGCCCGCAATGCTTCATCCCCGGTTTCCGACTTTGTCCGGGCGATGAGGTCGCGCGCGGTCGCGGGCGCCTGCTCTTCCGATTGCCGCAGCAAGGAGAGGATCGACATGCCCAGGGGTGCATCGGCCGACTCGGGGAGTTCGTCCAGATAATAACGTCGGAGCAAGCCCGCATCCAGCAATGGCTGATAGGGCGCCAGCCCCACCGGTTCCAGGGATCGGTGCGCGAACAACACTACGCCGCAATACGGCTGTCCCGGGTCATGCTGCTTCAGATAGGTGTACGCCTTCACGCAAAGGTCCGCGAACACGCTCGGCAAGTTGTAAAACTGCACCTCCAAGAAGTACACCGGCAACCCAGCCTCTTTCGGCAGAAATACGCCGTCGACGCGGTGCGAGGTCTCCTTGAATTCGAGCGCTTGATATTGATAACGAGCCGCCATTGCCTTGGCCGACTCGGCGGACATGCCGAGCAGCAGAAAGAATGTTTCCGGACTGGTCTCGAACAAGCGATAGAAGAGCGGGTCGGTAATCATTGCGGGTATTCGGCATCAACGCATCAAAATGGTCTGTACCCGATCGGGGCCGACCGACACGATACTCACCGGCAATTGTAACAGCTCGGCGATTCGGTCGACATAGCGCCGCGCATTGCCCGGCAGGTCGCCCGGCTTGCGGACCGCGGAAATGTCGGTCTTCCAGCCCGGCAACGTCTCATAGACCGGCTTGCAGCGTTCCAGCAAGAAGGCATCGCCGGGGTAATCGTCGAGGCGTTGCCGATCCTGCTCGTACGCGGTGCAGATCTTGAGTTCGTCGAGGGCGCTGAGGACGTCGAGGAGCATGATGGTGACCTCGTCGATGCCGCCGAGCATCGCCGTGTGGCGAAGGGCGACGAGGTCGAGCCAGCCGCAGCGTCGGGGCCGGCCGGTGACGGTGCCGTACTCACGGCCGATCTTGCGGATGGTTTCGCCGATGCCGGTCGGGCCGTCGTCAAGTTCGGTGGGGAAGGGCCCCTTGCCGACGCGGGAGGTGTAGGCCTTGATGACGCCGATGTTGCGCGTCAGATATTTCGCAGGCACGCCGGAACCGCTCCAGATGCCGGTGGTCGATGTGTTCGAACTCGTCACATAGGGATACGTGCCGTGATCGACGTCGAGCAGGCTGCCCTGGGCGCCTTCGAACAGGATGCGCTTGCCCTGCTTGATCGCCTGATGCAGCAAAGCGACCGAGTCTTGGATATGCGGCCGCATCGTTTCTGCGTAGCCGAGGTATTCATCGCAAAGAGCGTCGGGCTCGAAATGCTTGGCATCGCGGGACAGGGCCTTGAGGATGAGGTTTTTTCGCGGCACGATGACGCGCAGGCGTTCGCGCAGATATTCGGGGTGGAGCAGGTCGCCGACGCGAATGCCGTTGGAGCGCGAGACCTTGTCCTGATAGCACGGCCCGATGCCGCGGCCGGTGGTGCCGATGGCGGAGGCGGCGCCTTGTTCGATGACGCGCTCTTCTTCGCCGTGGTACGGGAAGATCAGATGGGCGTGATTGCTGACGATGAGGTTTTCGCCGACGGGAATGCCGGCGTCGCGCAGGTTCTTGACCTCTTCGAGAAAGCGGACCGGATTGACGACGACGCCGTTGCCGATGACGGCCTGCAGATGCGGGCTGAGGACGCCGGTCGGCAACAGCGAGAGCTTGTAGGTTTTGCCGTCGCGGACGATGGTGTGCCCGGCATTGGCGCCGCCGTTGTAGCGAACGACGATGTGATGGTCGAACGAAAGCAGATCGACGATCTTGCCCTTGGCCTCGTCGCCCCACTGCAGGCCGACGACACTCGTGGAGGCCATGCGAACCTCATGCGAACGGGTGCGGTTTCCCCAAACGCTAAGTATAAGCGGTCTGGGGATCATCGGCGAGCCGGGAGCGTGAGCGACTGGAGGGGCAAGCTCCGGTCGCTCACGCTCTCGGCTCGCTGAAAACTGGTTGGAACCTTGGAGTCTGACCGTCTTTTCTTGTAAAATGCCCATTGCATCCGCGCACGATTTACCGGGAGGACGTTCCCATGCTTCGCACCATCACGCTCCTGTTCACTCTGCTTCTGCTTGCCTCCGGTCCGATCCATGGGCAGCAGAAGGACCCGCTGGACGAACCGGTGCTGAAAAAGACGGTCGGCGAGTGGATCAAGATCCTGCGCACGCACGAGGATCCGAAGTTCCGCAAGGTCGCGATCCTCGCTCTGGACATCAGCAATACCGGCGGCCGATCGGGCTTGCCGGCGTTGCTCGATTGCATCGAGAAGGACAAGGACGCGGGCGTGCGCCGGGACGCGGTCATGCTGCTGGGCCGGCTTGGCCCGGAGACGCGCGGCGCGATCAAGG
>JACQFG010000337.1 GCA_016200155.1 Planctomycetota bacterium
CGGTGGAAGTCGACGTACTGCATGCCGAAGAACTCGGTTAGCATCTGGATGACCGAGGCGGAGAGCGGGGCCATGACGAGGCTGGCGATGACGGCGGGAGCCGCGAGGCCGCCGGTCCAGAGGATGGTGCCGACGCCGCCGAGGATCAGGGCGACCTCGGCGGTGAACTTGGTGCCGCGGAAAGCGTTGAGGGCGACGGCGTTCTTTTCGAGGTCCTCGTAGATGGCGCGGGCGGTGCGTTCGACCTCGTCGCCGAGGCTGATCTGGAAGCCGCGGAAGGCATCCGTGAAACGTTCCTTGATGGTCGTGTCGAGGCCGGCGTTGAAGCCTTGCTGGACGTGCTGCCAAAGCGGATGGCTGCTCGATTTGCGAACCGCCTCCTTGCGGAGATGATCGATCCAGCCGACCGTGCCGGCTTCGAGTACCGTGAGTTCGGGCATCGTCGAGGCGTCGGGCCGGGCGAATGTTGAGGTGAACAGTTTTTTGGTCCACGTGTACGGCCAGCGGAGCACATCGAGGGCGATGCTGGCAAACTTGCCGATGCCGGGCAGCTCGAGCAATTCCAGCAGGCGAACCAGGGCCTCGTCGAAACGGCGAAAGCGTTCGCCGGTCAAGAACTCACGGCGATAGCGGATGTTGAACTCGTTCTGCCCTTCGCGCACGAGTTGCCGCCAGCCGTTGAGGGCGATCAGATCGTCGCGGGCCACGCCGAGGAGTTGTTGCTGAAAGTTGACGAGATATGCGGTGGCTGATTGCACGGTGCGCTTGCGGGCGGCCAGGTTCGGCTCGCCGAGCACGAAGATCTGATTGACGATCGGCACGCGGTGGACCGGCGCATTGCGGTTCGGATCGACGAGCTGGGCGTGCGTCAGTTGCGGGACAGCGAGCGTGGCGACGGCGCGGGCCGGCATGCGGTCGAGCACCTCACGCTGGAAGTGGGCCAGAAACGCCGGCGCGTCGGCTTCGCGCATCTTCATCAGGCAGACGACGACCATCTTGCCCGATTGCAAAAGCAGCCGCAAGAACTGCGTCGGCACCTCGTCGTTGTAGCGCTCATCGGAGGCGACATAAACGACGACGTCGGCCAGCGCGGCGACCTCGAGCAGGCGCGGCACATACCCGGTCGCGGCCCAGGTCGTCATGTCGGGGCAGTCCCAGACGAGGTACTTGTCGAGCACGCCGAACTGCCCCGCCTCCGGACTGACGCGGCGAACCTGATAGATGTCGGCGTCAAGGCTCGACGGCTCGGCCCGGTTGAGGCGTTGCAGCGAGCCGAGAAAGCCGACGCTCGCCGGCCAGGCGATGTTGCTGGCGCTGCTGGCATAGGCGACGGGATGGCGCGTGAAGCCGGCCTGCGGATTCGACTCGGCGAGGACGGCCCCGCATAGCATGTTGGCCACGGTGCTCTTGCCCGCGCCGGCGCCGCCGACCACCGCCACGTGCAGCGGCATCGGCCCGTTGCCTTCCACGAACGGCGTCACCACGTTGCGCACCAGCGCCGCGGCATAACGCAGCTCGCCTGCCTGGGCCGCGTGCTGCGGTTGCGAGCGCGCGTGCTGTTCCAGCCACGCCAGGTCCTCGGCGAGCTGGCTCGTCAAGCTGCGAACGGCGGCTTGGTCCATGAATGGTCCATTCGGAACGATATAGCCCGCCATTCATGGCGGGCCGCATTTCGACCCGCCATGAATGGCGGGCTATGTGTCAACGATCCAACCGGAACGCGTCGAGCGGCATCGACGGCGGCTGCCCCAGGATCAGCTCCTTCAACAGGACGCCCGTCCCCGGCGAAAGCTGGATCCCCGCGCGGTAATGCCCCGCGCCGACATACAGATTCTCGAACCCCGGCACACGACCGAGGAACGGCAGCCCGTCCGGACTGCCCGGACGCAACCCGGCCCACGTTTTTTCCACGGCGGCCTCGGCGAGCCGGGGCACCAGGCGAATGCCCAGCTCGAGCAAGTTCTGAATCGCGACCGCCGTGGGAACCTTATGAAAGCCGACATGCTCCTCCGTGGAGCCGATCAGCACGCGACCATCGGCGCGCGGCACCATGTAGCGCGAGCCCCAGATCAGGATGCGGCGAAACACCACCGTCCCCGGATTGACCAGCGCGATCTGCCCGCGCACCGGCTCGATCTTCAGCTTGCAGCCGATCGGTTCGAGCAAGCGATCGGTCCAGGCGCCGCCGCAAACGAGGACCGCGCCTCCTTGGAGTACTTCGCTGCCGGCGCGGACTCCTTGCGCGCGATTTTTTTCGATGACGAATCCGTCGACGGCCGTCTCCTCGCGGAAGGTGATTTTACCTGTCGCCTGGCAGCCGGCCCGCAGCGCTTGCAGATGACGGGGGTTTCGCAGCTGGGCCATATCGACGACTTCGAGGGCATCGCCCAGGTTCGGCGCCAAGGCCGGCTCCAGGGTCCGCGCCTGCTTTTCGCTCAGCTTGTTGATGGTCGCGCCCAGGCCATGCCATTCGTCGGACATTTCGGGCAGCGCCTGGCTGACGAACTCAAGGGCGCCGCAGCGCAGGAAGCCATTGTCGATGCCGGTTCGGTCCTTCAGCTCCTGCGTCAACGTCGGGAACAGCACGCTGCTCAGGGCCCGCAACCGATCCACGGGGAGCTGGGCGTGTTCGACGTCGCTGGGCGAGAGGATGCCGGCGCCGGCCCACGACGATTCCATGCCGAGCTTGCCCTGATCGCAGATGACGACCGACGCGCCTTCCTTGGCCAGGAAATACGCCGTCGTCAGGCCGATGACGCCGCCGCCCACGATGATAACGTCGCCGCGCGAGTTCATGCATTCTTTATAGCAGACATCGAGCGAATCATCATCCACGCCGTGCGGATGCGTATGATGTAGGAAAGGAGGATCCCGCGATGGCCGGCCTGAAACTCTTGACGAAATTCGACCCCCAGATTTGCCTGAAGACCGCCTGGCGGACGGCCCAGGACTTCGGCTACTCGTTGACGCCGATCGGCGACTGCGCCAAGAGCTTCACGGCAACCAAGGGGAGCGCATTGCTTGGTGTGCTGGCCGGGCCGTTCGCGCCGCAGTGCATCTTCGAGATTTCGGTCGGCGCTTATAGCGACGCCAACGAGGTGGCCTTGACCCGGAACACGCCGTGGCTCATGAGCGGCGCGGCAGGAGTGCGAAAGGTCAATCAGCGGGCCGAGGAGTTGATGCACGCGATTGCCTGCGCCATCGAAAAGGAAGGCGGCACGATCCTGGAGCGCAAGGAGTTTTAGTGCCTTCGTTTGGGTCGTGTGGATAATGGTTACGCGTGTTTGCGTGGTGCAGGCGGCTCGCCTGCACGTCCCATCGGTCGACGAGCGACATTAGCAGGCGAGCCGCCTGCACCACGAAAACTCGACGTTGCCAAAACACCGCCTGTCTCTTGTCCACACGACGCAGCGCTCGCGGCGCCGCGCGAGCGCTAAGCCGCAAGCGGCAATTGCTCAATATCCCTTGCTCTTGTCCACGACGCACAGCAGCGGCTCGCCGACGACAAAGCGACGCACGTTCTCGCGGAACAGCCGCCACGCTCGATCGCGGGCGCCGTCCGACTGTCCGCCGATGTGCGGGCTGACGACGACGTTGGTCATTTTCCAGAGCGGCGACTCATCAGGCAACGGTTCCGGATCCGTCACATCGAGGCCGGCGCCGGCAATCATGTTCTTGTTGAGCACAGCGATCATCGCCTTTTGATCGACCAGGCCGCCGCGTGCGATGTTGATGAAATGGGCTGACTTCTTCATCGCGGCGAACTGCTTCGTGCCGAACATACCCTTCGTCTGGCTCGTCAGCGGACAGGCGAGGACGACGACGTCGGCCTTCGGAATCAGGTCCATCATCTTGGCGGGGCGATCGATGCTAAAGACAAACGCCGGCTTGATGAGCGCCTCGTTCGGATCGATCGCCATGACGCGCATGCCGAAGGCCTCGGCCCGGCGCGCGATCTGCGTACCGATGCCGCCCATGCCGACAATCAACATCGTCTTGCCGTGCAGTTCGTCGGCCTTCGAGGCGTCCTTGAGGGTCTTCCAGCGATTCAACGGGAATTCACCCGTCAGCCTGGCGCCGGCCTGACGATGCAGTTCCGGGGCCAGCCCGCGCGTCAACGCCAGCAGCAAGGCCATTGCTTGATCCGCGACGTTCGGGCCGTGCAGCCGCTGCAGGTTGGTCACGCAGATATCGCTCGTGACGAGTTCGGGCACCAAATCCTTCTCGACGCCGGCATGGCCGATCTGGATCCAGCGCAGCTTCGCATTCGCCTTGACGATGTCAGCGTTGCAAAAACCGATCACGGCATCGGCGCCGGCGGCTTCCTTGGCGGCCTCGTCGATCGTCTTGACCGGGATGAAGAACACGTCCGGCGCGATCGTCTTCAGCTCACGCAGCCGTGCCGGCATGAGCGCGGGCACGATGATCTTCTTGGGCGCCGTCCAGCCCTTGTCCTTCTTGGTCGGCGACGGGCCTTCGTAGATGCCGAAGTCTTCGACCAGGTCCCACGGCATCGTGCGGCCGGTCAACTCGTCGAACACGTGCTTCGTTTCGTCCTTGCGGGTGTTGGCCTCGATCGTCGTCCACTCCTTGTGCCACGGCATGTCGATGCTTTTCAGGATGTCGGGGAACTCCTTGCCGGCGTCGATGCCCTTCTTGACCTGCTCGCGCAGTTCGACGAAGTAGCGTTTTTGCTTGCCGAGCACATCTCTGCCGCCGAGGGGACCATGGCCGGGGCAGACGATCTTGACGTCGAGCTGCTCGGCTTTTTCCATGACGCGGATCCACGACGCGGTGTCGGAATGCCCGGTGTAATTGAACGGCCCGTTCGTGCAGGCGTCGCCGGTGCAGAGAATCTTGTGCTTGGGCAGATACAGGAACGCATCGCCGGCGGTGTGGGCGTGGCCGAAGAACAGCAGTTCGACGCGCTGTTCCTTGTCCTCGAAGATGAGCTTTTCATCGAAGATCAGGTCGGGAACCTTGAGATAACTTTTGCGAACGTCCTCCCGGCCATTGGGATCCTTGGGATTGCCGGCGTCCTCGAATTCCTTGGGTCCGTTGATGCGCAGGAGGCGGGCGCAGTTGGTCTGGGCGATGACGGTGGCGCCGGCCTTGGCGAAGACCGCGTTGCCGTAGGCGTGATCGCCATGGTGATGCGAATCGAGGACGTAGCGGATCGGCTTATCAGTTGTTTTTCGTATAGCGGCCACGACGTCGCCGGCTTCCTTGGGGAAGTTGGCGTCGTAGACGAGCACGTAATCCTCGAAGACGATCCAGATATTGTTGCTGCCGCCGAAGGTCTTCAGGTCGAACGGGACGCGAATGTCGGAGTAGCGGAAGAAGACGCCGGGGGCGATCTCCTTTACCTGGTTGAACTTCATCTTGGGAAGATCTTTAGCGTGTGCGCACGTCGTGCCGATCGCAACCAACAACGCAACAGCAAACCACCGGAAAGCGATATGCATGATTACTCCGATCGAGTGAAAAGTCCGTCTGATGAAGTGACAATCTACGCGGGGCCGACTTGCCATGCAACCAGAATCTCACGCACAGGCGCAAAGGCGCAAAGAAGGGCATTTCCTCTTTGCGCCTTTGCGTGAGATTTTTCACTTGCTGCCCGGAAAGCCCTCCAGCTTGAAGTCGGCGTTTTTCGGCAGGACGAACAGGTGGACATGCCGGCGGAAATCGCGCGTCAGGCCGCCCTTGTAGGTGAAGATGGCCGTCTTGCCGTCCTCGGTGATGCGGGCGGTGAGCTTGTCGCCCCCCGAGCCGCCCCAGGCGAACAGCACCAGCTTTTCCTTGGTGAAGTCGACTTGCTTCTTGATCGCACCGGCCTCGGGAATCGCCTTGTCGAGTTCCTCGGCCGTCGTGATCGTCGTCGGTTTGTTGACCCGGCCCTTTTCGAAATCAACCTTGACCTTGTCGGTGTCAAGCTCGCGCACCTTCGCGGCGCCGCCGGCCAGCAGGCTCAACGGCAGGATCAGGCAGGTCGTCAGCACAAGCATCGTTCGCATTGTCATGCTCCTTTGGAGAAGAAGTTACCATTCGATCCAGCGTCCCACCTTGGCTTCTTTGGCCTTGGCGACGACCTTCGCTGCCGTCGCGATGTCCTCGACCGCCAGGCCGAGCGACTTGAAGAGCGTGATGTCGCTCGGTTGTTTTCGCCCCGGCGCCCGGCCCGCGACGAGTTCACCCAGCTCGCGAATCTGCGACCACTGCAGGGCGCCTTCATCGAACGCTTGCCGGA
>JACQFG010000338.1 GCA_016200155.1 Planctomycetota bacterium
ATTGCGCGGATGCGCGAGGGGCGGGTTCGTCGCCACGCGGGCTTCGACGGGGAATATGGCACAATCGGTCTGTTTTCCGAGGAGGAATTGCGGCGGCGCACTTCGGTCGAGACGCCGGGCGGGTTGTTGATGTAGAGGATCGGATCGCCTGAGGATCGGAACGAGCAGCCCGCGTGCTCGCCGGGGAGATAGCCCGACTGCCAGAGCCGGGCGGAGATCGCCTGCACCTGCTCTTGATTGGATGGCCGGGCGACGAGAACGACGAAGGTCGGCAGGTTCTGATTGAGCGAGCCGAGCCCGTAGGAGGCCCAGGCGCCCAGGCACGGCCGGCCCGTCACTTGCGACCCGGTCTGCATGTTGGTGATGGCCGGCTCGTGGTTGATCGCCTCGGTGTGCATGGTGCGGATGAAGCACATGTCATCGACCATGCGCGACGTATACGGCAACAGCTCGGAGACCGTCATGCCGGACTGGCCGTGCCGGGCGAAGCGGAACTTCGACGGCGCGATCGGAAAGCGCGCCTGGCCCGACGTCATCGTCGTCAGGCGCTGACCCATGCGCACGGAATCGGGCAGATCGACGTCGTAGTAGCGGCGCATCTGCGGCTTGTAATCGTACAGGTCCATCTGCGGCGGCCCGCCGACCATGTGCAGATAGATGACGTTGCGCGCCTTGGGGGTATGATGCGTCTGCGGCAACGCGGCGCCGTGGCCGGTCGGCTCTTGAGCATGGCTCTCGCCCATCAGGGACGCGAGGGCCGCAACGCCGACGGCGTTGACGCCGCGGCCGAGGAACTGACGACGCGATTCGGATTGGAACCAGGATTGGAAGGGGGTCATGATCGGATCCTCATAAAAGCTCACGCAAAGGCGCAAAGGCGCAAAGAAATTCAGACTACGATTCTTCTTCGCGCCTTTGCGCCTTTGCGTGAGATATTCACTTTGTCAACTTCTCCAACACACCCGACGCCGCCTTCACCGATGGCGTGAACCCGCCCGGGCCCATGCCGCCTTTCAACGCGATCTTGCCGTCGGCGTCGATGACGTAGACGCGATCCGGCCAGCCGCCGTAGAGGTTGTTCACCTGATCGTCGAGCGCGTCGACCAGGATCGGCAACGTCAGCTTCAAGTCCTTGGCGAATTCGCGGGCCGCCTTCTGACGTTCCTCCAGCGACTTCGGGTCGGTGATCTTGAATTTGTTGTTCGGCAGCGCCCAGCCGTCGGTCGGATGGGCCTCGCGGATGTAGACGACGAAAAAGTGGACCTTGGCCTTGTTGGCCGCGTAGAGCTTCTCGATCTGACCGACCGAGGCAACGAACGGCGGTCAGGTGCAACTGCCGAAGATCAGGACCACCGGCTTGCCCTTCAGTTCGGACAGCTTGACGGAGTTCTTGCCGTCGGCGTCCTTGATCGTGAAGTTCGGGGCGGCATCGCCTTCCTTGATGGACACCTCGCGGCGGAGGTCTCCCTTCTTCTTTTTGTCTTGCCCGGCAACCGGCATAGTTGCCGCGAGCAAAAGGAGTACGATCATCATCACACGCATGGCAGGTTCCTCCGATTGTTTACGTTTAGCGCTCGCACGGCGCCAGGCGAGCGCTAAACGTAAACAGGCTACTTGTTCAACACCTCATCCAGGTTCATCAGCTCATTCACCAGCATCGTCCACGCCGCCAAGGTGCGCGCGTCCAGCGTCACGTCCGGCATCGATTCGCCGACGGTGATCAGCTTGCGGGCGTCGGTTTCGCGCGACTGGTAATGATCGCGCAGATCCGTCAGCGATTCCTTGACGATCTTCAACTCCGCGGGACGGAACGGCCGCGCGATCAGTCGGCGGGCGATGAAGTCGATGCCAACTTCGTCGAACTCGGCGCCCTCCACCTTGCTCTGGCGGGCCACCCTGAGGGCTTGCGTGGCCAGGTGACGGGCGGCCTCGATGAACTGCACGTCGTTGAGCGTCACCAGCGCTTGCAGCGGCGTGTTGGTGCGTTCGCGGCGCGTCGTGCAGGTCTCGCGATTCGGGGCGTTCAAGATATCCATCGACGCCGGCGGGGCGGCGCGCTTCCAGAACGTATACATGCTGCGGCGATAAAGCTTCTCGCCGGTGTCGCGCTTGTAGTCGCGCGTGTTGCTGCCGATCATGGCGACCGCTTCCCAGACGCCGTCAGGCATGTACGGCTTGACGCTGGGGCCGCCGATCTTGCGGACCAGGATGCCGCTCGACGCCAACGCGTAATCGCGGATCATCTCGGCATCCATGCGATAGCGCGGCGCCCGGCCGAGCCAGCGGTTGTCGCGGTCCTTTTCGATGGCGTCCTTCGTGACTGCCGCCGACTGGCGATAGGTCGCGGAGGTGACGATCTGCTTGAAGAACTTCTGCACGTCCCAGCCGGACTCGCGGAAGTCAACCGCCAGCCAGTCGAGCAGCTCCGGGTGCGACGGCAGTTCGCCGGCGACGCCGAAATCTCCCGAGGTGCGGACGATGCCGGTGCCGTAGATCTCTTGCCAGAAGCGATTGACGGTGACACGACTCGTCAGCGGATGATCGGGTTGCAGCAGCCACTGCGCGAAGCCGAGGCGATTGCGCGGCAACCCCGCGGGCATCGCCGGCAGCACGCTCGGCGTCAACGCTTTCACCTGCTCGCGGCGCTTGTCGTACTCGCCACGAAACAGCACGAACGCGCTCGGCTCGTCCTTGCGTTCGCTCATGACGTGGGCGATGGTGCCGCGCGACTTCATGACGACTTCTTCCTGCTGAATTGCCGCGATCTTCTCGTTGAGTGTTCGATACGGAGCATCGAGGGCGACCAGCCACCAGTCGAACAGCTCGTTGCGTTCGGCCGGCGTGCGTTTGTCGGCGGGTTTCGCCAGGAACTCCGCAGCCTTCGACGACTTCGCAAGCTGATCGACCTGCGGCCCGGTCAACGTCTTGCCGTACAGGCGCAGGTCCTGCAGCGACAGATCCTTGACGCGCTCGCTCTGATGACGCTGGCCGACCTTGAAGGGAACTTTCGTCTTGATGGTCGCGCTCAGCTTGTCGGTGAAGACGTCGGCGGGCTGCAAGGCGCCGTTGACGTACAGCTTGACGCCGGCAGCCTTGCTGGAGCCGTCGTAGCTGACGGCGACGTGATACCACTGGCCCGGCTGCAAGGGGGTCTTCGCGGTCACCTTCAGGGCATTCTCGTCCCACTTGTTGATGATGTGCATGCCGACCTTGTCTTGCTCGATCCAGAAATCCCAGCCGCGGAAGAAGTTGGTATTGTCCATGCGGGCGGCGATGGCGCCGGTGGTGCCCCGGCGCGGGATCTTGACCCAGGCGCCGATCGTGAAGCCGTCGTTCTTCTCGAAATCGCCGACGTCATCGAGCGCGATCGCCGAGCCGGCGGGTTTGATTGTGAAGGTCTTCGGCGTCCCCTTGCCGGCGACCCAGTCGTAGCCGTCCTTCAGGTCGATCGCACGGGGCTTGCCGTCGATGACGAAGCTGGCGGTCTTGCCCTGGGCTTCGTTGAGCCTGGCGTGCAGTTTGAGGTTCTCGCTCGGAACCAACGCCGCGACCTGCTCGGCCTTGGCTTGTGCCAGCCAGGCGTCGAAGTCCTTCTGAGCACCCTTCTTGCGTTCATCGAGCTGGCCGCGAATGCCCGCGATTTCCTTCGACAGCACGTCCCAGCGCGGGCGGTCCTCGGTCCTTGGCACGAAGATCGTCGGCGGCGTGTTCGGGATGTTGCCGTCCATCGCGCCGATCGTCGTGTTGTTGAAGAACGCCGACATCGAGTAGAAATCCTTCTGGCTGAACGGATCGAACTTGTGGCTATGGCAAGTGCAGCAGTTCATGGTGGCGCCGAGCCAGACGGCGGCGACGGTCTCGGTGCGGTCGCGCGTGTACATCACCAGATACTCTTCGGCAATCAGGCCCCCCTCGTTCGAGCTGATGTTGCAGCGGTTGAAGCCGGTCGCCACGAGCTGATCGAGCGTCGGGTTAGGCAAAAGGTCGCCCGCCAGTTGATCGATCGTGAACTTATCGAAGCGCTGGTTCTTGTTGAACGCATTGATGACCCAGTCGCGATAGGCATGAATCTCGCGGAAGTTGTCGAAGTGAATGCCATGCGTGTCGGCGTAGCGGGCGGCGTCGAGCCAGTAGCGGCCGCGATGTTCGCCCCAGTGCGGCGACTTCATGAGCTGATCGACGTATTTCTCGTAATAGTCGGGCGACTGGTCGACGACGAACGCCTCGACCTCGGCCGGCGTCGGCGGCAGCCCGATCAGATCGAGGCTGAGCCGGCGGGCCAGTGTGCGGCGATCGGCCTCGGGGTTCGGGGTCATGCCGCGCTTCTCCAGCTCGGCAAGGACAAAGCGGTCGATCGGGTTGCGCACCCAGCCCTCGTTCTTCACTTTCGGCGGTTGCGGACGTGTCGGCGCCAGCAGCGACCAGTGCAGTTGATACTCCGCCCCCTCGGCAATCCAGCGCTTGAGGATATCCTTCTGCGCCGCCGTCAGCTTCTTGAGCGTCTTGGCCGGCGGCATGATTTGCTTCGGATCGCTCGCATGGATGCGCTCGAGCAACGCGCTTCCCTTGACGTCGCCCGGCTTGATGGCGCCCATCTTGACGGCGGCCGCGCGTTCATCCAGACGCAGGCTCGCCTTGCGCGAGGCGCTGTCGGGCCCGTGGCAGGCGAAGCAGTTCTCGGCCAAGATCGGCCGCACGTCGCGGTTGTATTCGATCTTCGTCTGGGCATGCACCGGCAACGCCAAAGTCACGAGCCCGATCAACGTCATGGTTCGCATAGGATCAACTCCAAAAAGCCTCACGCAAAGGCGCAAAGGCGCAAAGAATTCACTCTTTGCGCCTTTGCGCCTTTGCGTGAGATTGCATGTCTCCATCCACAGGCATCGACCGGCTCCAGTAGCGCACGCCGGAGCGGATGTGCGAGGCCATCGCCTTCGCCGCCGACTTGCCGTCGCCATCCAGAAGCGCCTCGACGATCGCCAGATGCTCGTGGCCTTCCTCGGCAATGCGATGGTAATCGTTGCGCGCCTGATCGTGCTGCCAGGCGACGTCGCGAAAAGCGCGGAACAGCGTCTTCAACCGGCTCAGCTCATTGGCAAGATACGTGTTGCCACACGAGTCGGCGATGAGATCATGCAGCCGGCTATCGAGAACGCGCGCCTGCTGCACAAACGTCTTTGGCGAGCCGGGAGCGTCAGCGACCGGAGTTCCCTCCACTGTCAACGCGCGAATGCCTTCCGCGAGCCGATGCAGTTCCGGCAGGTCGATGCGTCCGCAAGCGCTGCGGGTGGCGGCACATTCGAGAATCCGGCGAACGTGGCAGATCTCGCGGACATCGCGAGCGGTGACGGGCCGAACGATGGCGCCGCGGTTGGGAAACAGATCGACGATGCCGATGCCCGCCAACTCGATGAGCCCTTCACGAATGGGCGTATGGCTGACGCCGAAGCGCCGGGCGAGCTGCTCGGTGACAAGGCGTTGCCCGGCCCGCAGCCGACCCTGAAAGATCTCGGTCAGCAGCGACTCGACAATGGTCTGCCGGCGTTTGCCGTGGGCGAGCAGTGGTTTGGAACGCAGAGCAGGCATGGAGAGAAATTACTCGGCGGGAGGCGATTCTGTAGAATATCGTTTTTATTCTATACAATCGGGATGGGCATACAAGTCCAGATTCTTGATCTTGACGTAGTCAACCCTCTGGCTGCTAAGCCTCCGGAAGGCCGATCCGTCTTGGCACGTCGTATTCCTCAAATTTTCCGGGAATGTCCTTGACAACGTCCTGCGTCGCGCTGACAATCATACCCATGCAGTCGAAACGCTCTCCATTCTTCCGCTGCAAGGGACGTGCACCATGTTGCCATCGCTCAAAACGTGGATCGCAAATCTGTTCGGGGGGGGGGCGCCGCGCGCCCATCCGGAATGAACGCGGTCGGCTTTTCGTCCGGCCCCGTTTTGAGGTCCTCGATGAGCGCATTGCCCCGAGCGTTTCTCTCGATCCTGTCCTTGATCAGCACAACGTAGTCGGCGACATGCCGGGCGTCATCTTGATGGCGACCGATACCAACAACAATCCGCTCACCTTCAGCGCCGTCAACCTGCCGCCCGGCCTGATGCTGACCGCCAGTACCATTTCAGGCACGATCGCCAGTGGGACCAATTTCAGCAGTCCCTATCTCGTCACCGCGACGGCCACCGACACCGTCACGCTGGAGAGCGACAGCCATGACTTCTACTGGTACGTCGGCCAAAATCAACCCACCGTCACGTTGATGAATCCGGGCAATCAGTCGAGCCACGACGGCGAAACGCTGAGCCTGCCTGTCATGGGCACGGACTCCGCGTGCAATCCGTTGACCTACAGCGCCGTCAACTTGCCGACCGGCTTGACGATCAACGCGGCCACCGGTCAAATCTCTGGCAAAGTGGCCCCCTTTGCCGATTTCGAGGGGCCGTTCGACGTATCCGTGACGGCCACCGACACCGTGACGGGCCTTAGCACAGCGCAGCCCTTTATTTGGGATGTGAGTTACGCTCCGTCCCTGGCGGATCAATACCTCCAGGTCTCCCACGACCAGAGCATCACGATCGATCTTTCCGCCAGCGTTTCCAATGCCGATCCGGCCCAGCTGCAATTCACCACCATCGTGAGCCCTCAGATGGTCGGCACTCTGGAGCCCATGATCGATGGCATACACTGGGTCTATACTCCTCCCGTCGACTTTGTCGGCGCCATTTACTTCGGTGTCGAAGCCACCGACGGCCTGACGACTACCAACATTGGCATGGTGAATATCGCAGTCCTAAATGCCGCACCGGTGGCGCGGGACGTCTGGTATAAGGTGGATGCTGTTCAGGCCACGACGATCGCCGCAGATAAGGGTTTGCTGCAACAGGTTTACGATGCAGACGATGTGCCGGCGCTCGAAGTGGTCACCCCACCGTCGAACGACGACGGCGTGGTGGCAATCCAGTTGGACGGTGGGTTCACGTTCACGCCAGGGGCGAATTTTCAGGGTGACACGTCCTTCGTCATAAGGTTCGATGACGGAAACGCTGAAGTTCAGGCTACCGTCCACCTCGCGGCCGGTTTGATCGCTCGTGACGATTATTACAAGGTTGTCCACGACCAAGCCCTAATCGTGGGGGGCATGGATGCAAACATGCCAGGTGGATTTCTCGTCAACGATGAGATGCCCGAAGGCGCGCTTGAAGACGCATCATTTGGGGTCGTGTATGTGCGCCAAGTCACCCACGGAATCCTTACTCCCTGTTTAAATGGCACGTTCACGTATTCCCCTAATCCGGGGTATGTCGGAGTCGATTGGCTGCAATATCGTCTTGTCCTCGGCAATCAGACTTCGAACCTAGCGACCGTGAGTTTGTACGTCACGAATAATGCGCCGACGGCAATTGCCAGCATTTACCCCTCCACCTCAAGCACGCTACTCATAATAAACGCTGCCGACGGGGTGTTGCGTAATTCAGTTGATCTTGATGGCGATCTGG
Organism: Planctomycetota bacterium; assembly: GCA_016200155.1. Classification (GTDB taxonomy): domain Bacteria; phylum Planctomycetota; class Planctomycetia; order Gemmatales; family Gemmataceae; genus SIAQ01. The sequence goes on from JACQFG010000338.1 coordinate 7,504, forward strand.
TCGCGGCGCAGCTGGTACGTGGCCCTACGCCGGTGTTGTATTTTAGTCTTAGCCCCGATGGATCTTTCACGTTTATGCCGATCCCCGGGATGACGGGCGTCGCTACATTTGTATTCCGAC
>JACQFG010000339.1 GCA_016200155.1 Planctomycetota bacterium
GCGGCTCGCCTGCACGTCCCTTCCGTCGACCAGCGAAATGTGCAGGCGAGCCGCCCGCACCACGAAAACCCGACGTCAACAAAGCACCCCAAACCGCTATCTATCACAAGACTCCCTTCGTCGACGGCACGCCGACGCCGCGCGGGTCGAGTTCGACCGCCTGGCGCAAGGCTCGGGCGGTCGCCTTGAATATTGCCTCGACGATGTGATGGCTGTTGCGGCCATAGTGACACAGCACGTGCAGGTTCATCAGGCCGCTGCCGGCGACGGCGCGCCAGAACTCCTCGGCCAGCGGGGCGTTGAACGTGCCAAGCATCTCGGGCGGAAGCTCGACCTTCCAGACGCAGACGGCCCGGCCGCTCAGGTCGAGGGCAGAGGTGACGAGCGTCTCGTCCATCGGCAGCGTGGCGGACCCGTAGCGGCGGATGCCGGCCTTGTCGCCGAGCGCCTGGGTGAGCGCCTTGCCGAAGCAGATGCCGACGTCCTCGACCGTGTGATGGGCGTCGACGTGGAGGTCGCCGTCCGCCTTGATGTCGAGATCGATCAAGCTATGGCGCGCCAGGAGGTTGAGCATGTGATCGAAGAAGCCGACGCCGGTCGCCAGCTGGGCGTGACCCGTGCCGTCGAGGTTGATGCCGAGCGTGATCTTCGTCTCGGCGGTGTCGCGCTTGATCTGTGCCGTGCGGGCGGCCATGTCACATCCTCTTTAATTCTTCGAGCAATCGATCGATCTCGGCGTCGCTGCCGACGCTGATGCGCAGGCCGTCGCCGTGGCCGGGGTAGTTCATGTAGCGAACGAGGACCTTGCGGAGTTTCAGCTCCTCGAAGATCGTTTTGACCGGCCGATCGGATCGCGTCGCCCAGACGAAGTTCGCCTGGCTGGGCAGCACGTCGAAGCCGAGCTTTCGCAGGCCGGCAAACAGGCGCGTGCGTGTCGCAACGATCTTGGCCCGCGTCTGCCTCAGGTAGTCCTGATCCTCGAGAGCCGCCTGGGCGCCGGCGAGGCTGAGCATATCGCAATTATACGAGTCCTTGACCTTCACGAGGTCGCGAACCAGACTCGGGGCGGCGATCGCGAACCCGAAGCGCAGGCCGGCGAGGCTGTACGACTTGCTCAAGGTCCGCGTCACGATGACGTTCGGCAAGCTCGTCAACTCGATCGCATGGCTGTCCGCGAAATCGACGTACGCCTCATCGATGACCAATGGCCCACGCAACTCCTTGGCGAGGGATCGGAGCGACAGATTGCTGACCATGGTTCCGGTCGGCGAGTTCGGATTGGCGACGAGCGTCAAGTTCGCGTCCGGCTTCGGCCACGGCGGCAGACGCCAGTCGCTGGTGTACGGCGCCGATTCGAAGCGCGCTCCCTGAATGTCGGCCAGCGTCGCATAGAGCAGGTAGCTCGGTGTCGGCGACACGACCAGGCCGCCCTCCGGCACAAAAGCGCGCGTGAGGATGGTGAGGATGTCGTCGGAGCCGTTGCCGATCAGGATGCCGTCGGGATCGACGCCGAGGAGCTTGCCGGCGGTGTTGCGAAAGGCGGTGCCGAGCGGATCGGGATACTTCCGCAGCCGATCGGAACGCAGCACCTCGGCCATGGCTTCGAGAGCGCGCGGCGACGGCGGGTGCGGGTTCTCGTTGGTATTGAGCTTGACGTAACCGTCCCCTTGCGGCTGTTCGCCGGGCGTGTAGCCGGCCATCGCGCGAATGTTGGGCCGCAAGTATTGCGACATGGTGCGAGACCCCTTGTGTACCAACCGCAGCGGCTACCGGTCCTCAGATTGCCCAGTTCTCAATGGTCAGACCGGGGACCACAGCCAGGTCCGCATCCATGGTCACCACCCTGATGTTCCCAAGCACCCGCGCCGTAGCCGCAATCCATATGTCGTTCTGTCCAATGGGGCGCCCGAGCTTCTTCAACTCGAGCGCAATTCGGCCGTATTCAAACGCCGTCTCCGTGTCCGGTAGCCACAACTTCCAGACGGACAGCGCCTGCCGCAGTGCCGCGAGATTTCGTTCGCGCTTGGGACTTCCTTCGGCACGATATGCCAATTCGGCGAGGACGGCCGCGGCGATGCCGACTCGATTACCCTTGGCCACTTCAGCTTCGGCGCGCTCGAACACGCCGCGCTTCCGGTCGAGGTACAGACCGGCGATCCCCGTGTCGAGCAGGAAGCGGGTCATGGGAATGCCTCTTCAGTTCCACGGTCGGCATTGGCGATTCCGTACTGATTGATTTTTTGCTCCCAGGCGTCCAAGTCGGCTGCGGTGTCTGCGGGAATTTCCAGCGCCGGGAGTTGACGCATTGCCGTCAGCACGCGGGCAATTTCGTCGGGCGCCATCGGTTCGTCATCGACTCGGGTCGAGTCGATGGTCAGGGTCACTTCCGTGCCATCCGGCAAGCCGGTCGGCGCGGGAACATCGATGCGTCGATTGCGGATTGTTGTTTTGACTACAGTCATTTCTCGCTCCTTTCCGGCAGGCACAGATAGCGGTAAATCACTTCAACCGAATATCGACGCTCGCCGAGTGCGCCGTCAAACCTTCCTTCGCTGCCAGCACGCGCACATCGTCGGCCAGCGATTCGAGTCCTTGGGGCGTGAACGTCATCACGCTGCTGCGGCGCAAGAAGTCGTTCGCCGACAGTCCGCTCGCCCAGCGCGCCGTCCCGCCGGTCGGCAGCACATGCGACGGCCCGGCGACGTAATCGCCCAGCGCCACCGGAGCGAAATGCCCGACGAAGATCGCGCCCGCATTCTCTATCTTATCGACCAGGCCTTCGGCATTGTTGGTCGCCAGGTGCAAATGTTCCGGGCCGATGCGGTTGGTCCACGCGATCGCTTGATTCGGATCGCGCGCCAGCACCAGCGCCCCGAAGCGCTCGAGACACGCGCGCGCCAGTTCGCCGCGCGGCAACTTTTTCAACTGGCGATCGAGAGCCGCCTCCACCTGGTCGAGCAGCGGTTCGTGCCAGGTGATCAGAATGCTGCTGGCCGGATCGTGCTCCGCCTGAGCGATCAGGTCGGCGGCGATATATTCGGGTGACGCCGATTCGTCTGCAACCACGACGACCTCGCTCGGCCCGGCGAGACAATCGATCGCGACCTGGCCGAAGGCGTGCTTCTTCGCCAGTGTCACGAAGATATTGCCCGGCCCGACGATCATGTCGACGGCTTCCAGCCCTTCGACGCCGTAGGCAAGGGCCGCCACCGCTTGAGCGCCGCCAACGCGATAGACTTCAGTGACGCCGAGTTCCTTGCACGTCGCCAGGAGATCGGGATTGTTCGCGCCGGTCTTGGTCGGCGGCATGACGAGGGCGATCTCCGGGACGCCGGCGGCCTGCGCGGGACACACGGTCATCAGGATCGTCGACGGATACGCCGCCGCCCCGCCCGGCACGCACACGCCGACGCGCCGCATCGGCCGATAACGCAGCCGCAGCTCCGAATGATCGCGCCGGCTCAGGATGGCGTCGCGGTGCACCAGGCCCAACTGAAAGGACAGAATGTTGGTGCGAACTCGCTTGATCGTCGCCAGAAACGCTGGATCGGCCTGCTTGTGGGCCGCGTCAATCTCCGCGGCGCTGACGCGCAGCGTGGCCGGCGTCAGCGTAACCTTGTCGAGCTTTTCCGTGTATTGCAACAGGGCGGACAGTCCTTGCTTGCGTACGTCGCTGCAAATGCGTTCGACGACCTGGGCCGGCGTCAATGCCTGGCCGAAGACCTGTTCGGTGAGCGCCTTGCCGCGCGGCGAGACGACGTCCGCTTGCAGGCTGAGCTGCCCGCACAACTTTTTCAACTGATCGGCGGCGTCGGGAGCGCTGTGCGCGATTCGCCGCATCGTGAATTTTCCCATGAACGGAATCTCCACCTTCAATTAGGCGAACGACCCTTCCGATGAGTCGATTGCAAAAGTGAACTATACGGCCTGCAGCGCTCAATTGCAAGAAAATGACCACGATGCGCATAGGATGATCCGCAGGATTCGTGCCTGGGTTGAAGCGCCCCGGCTGCGACCGGCTGCGGAGGATCGGTGATGGCTATTCATTGGAGTTGCCCGCATTGCAAGACCGCGCTTGCCGCTCCCGATACGGCCGCCGGGCAGTCGGCGATGTGCTACAAGTGCCACAAAGACATCGGCGTGATCCCATCGCCCCAGGCGCCCGCCTCTGCGAAAGAGCCTGCGGAGGCGGTGATCTTTTCCTGTTCCTCGTGCGCCAAGAAACTGAAGATCAAGCCCGAACTGGCGGGAAAGCGCGTCAAGTGCCCCGGCTGCGGCGTCATCGTTTCGGCGCCGACTGCCGAGATGCCTCCGCCGCCGATAGCCGTTGCGCAAGCGTCGCCCGCGCCGCCGCCCAAACGGAAAGTGAAAACTCCCGAGGATTCCATTCGCGAAGCCCACACCATGTCCGATCTGCAGATTCTCGAAGTGGCTGGCTTGAAGAACACGGCGATCCGGGACTGCTGGGGCCCCAAGATGATGGCGTTCATGGCCGAACCGCAGCGGCAAATCTACATTCAACGACTCGAGGTTCTTGGCCGCGTCTATTACGGCCAAATGACCCAGGAGCAGGCCGACAAGGAAACCAAGGAATTCAAACCGACCCTAAGAGTAGCTCAGCCGTCACGGGTCTCGGATTAGCGACCATGATATGTGCTCAATCCGGGTGCGCCTCCAAGTGGTCTATCAACCGATCGAGAAATACCGCCTGCTCCGGATGCAGCAGCCGACGTGCTTCGTCCAACGGCACAAAGCGAGCCTGATCGACTTCCCACGATGCACAGCGCGGCGCCGCATCGGGAGGGGCTGGGCCGGCGAAGGCATACACCGTTTTCTTGCTCCTAGCGTACTGGATCGAGCCGAGGTCCACGAGTTCGCCTGCCTCGATCCCCGTTTCCTCGCGTGTCTCGCGGCGTGCCACGGCTGCGAGGTCGTTTTCACCCGCGTCGGGCTCACCCTTGGGAATGCTCCACGGCTTGTGGCGGTTGTAGTTGCCGCTCGGGTGCACGAGCAGCACCTCGATCCCATCGGGGCCATTGCGATAGAGCAGGGTGCCGGCCGATTGTTTCATGATCATTTCAACCCATAAACCCGCGCCGCGTTGTCGTGGAACAGCTTGCGGTTGTCCTCTGGCTTGCGATTGCGCACGATGCTGCGCAGCGCTTCGACCCATTGGCGAAAGGTGGCCTTCAGCGTGCAGACGGGCCAGTCGCCGGCGAACATGACGCGGTCGGGGCCGAAGGCCGTCAGCGAGTGATTGATGACCGGGGCGAGATCGTCGGCAGTCCATTTTTCGCGCGCTTGCACGACGATGCCGGAGATCTTGCAGGCGACGACGTTGGTCAGGCGAGCCAGGCGTTCCATGTCGCGCTGCCAGGGCTGGCGGTCCTTGGCGTAGACGGGGCCGTTGCCGCAGTGATCGAGGATGAACCGCGTGTTCTTGCAGGTCTCGACGAGCTTGACCGCGTCGCCGATCTCGCCGTGGCGCATGCAGAGATCGAAGCTGAGCCCCGCCTCGCCGAGTTGTTGGACGCCGCGCACGAAGGGGGCCGTATTGCAGAAGCCGGCCTTCGCGGCCTCATTGTGCAGCACCTGGCGAACGCCCTTGAGGAAGCGATTGCCGCGAAATCGCTGAATATACTTCTGGAAGTCGTCGCTCGCCGGCCGGCCGCCGATCACCGCGGCGACAAGCGGCGTGTTGGCCTTCTGGCAAATGTCGAGCACGTAGTCCGCCTCCGCGTTGTGCTGGGCCGGATCGACATCGACCTCCATGTAGACACCCTTGACAACGTTGAGCCCGTCGGTCGCCGTCTGATGATCCTTGATGACATGGCTGCGTGCCAGCGGCGAATCCTTCGCGAGCCACGGCAGCCGAAAGCGGTTCAGGTCCCAGAGATGAACGTGCGTGTCGATGATGCGCGGCATCTCTTTCTCCGGTTGCGCGGCCTGTTGAACGGGCGCGGCCTGCGTCGGTGACTCGAGCGCCCCCGCAACCCCGATGAGACCGGCTGTTTTCAAGAATGTTCGACGTCGCATGGCAAAGCCTCCTTTTCTTCAATTGGAAATTGCTAATTGCTAATTGTCAATTGCTAATTTGCTCATCAACAAAAAAAGCGACCCCCCGATTGGGGAGTCGCGGTTGAGAAATCGGATTGTGTGGACCGATGGCGGAGCCTCCTTTCCAAAGAGAAAAGATTCGCCGCAGCGAGCGGACATTGGAGATCGATTACCGGCCGTTGCCGTACCAGTAGTACGGGTTCGGCTGCCAGGCCTGATACGGGTTGTAGTACATCGGCGCTTGATAGTATTGCGGCATGTACATCGGATAATAGTTCGCTTGCGACACGCCGTACGGGTAGGCCATCGTCGAATTCGGGCCCGACGGCACCTGCATCGGTATCGGGGGAATGAACGCCGGGGGCATGCTGTGGACCGGCGGCATGTCGGTGACGCGCGAGAAATCCGGCTGCGGAGCGAAACCGCCGCCCATGAACGGCCCGCACGCCGGCTGCGCCCACGGCGGCACGCCCATCGTCATCGGCATGCAACCGCTCGCCACGCCGCACGGCGATGGCACGCAGCCGTCGCACACCAGGTTGCCCCAGCAGATCGGCGTGAACGCGTTGTACGGCCGGCACGTGATCTGGGTCACGTAGCGATTGTGCCGATTCCAGAGCGAACTCGGATGGTACGGCGACAGCAAGCCGAACGCGTGCGAATCATTCGCGAACATCGCGAGCGCGCACAAGCTGAATAGGCCCAGCAAGATTTTTCGTTTCATGTTCCGTCCCATCGATTGGCGGCCGGCGAAGATAACGCCATCCTCGTGACGGCATTCTTTCGCCTGCTTCATCATCGTCCAGTCGGCTGCCGTGAATTGTCAAGGACCGCGCCGGAATACCGATCGGCGCCAAGGCGGCGCAGTAGCAAAACGCAAAACGCGCAAAATGAGCGTGGGTGTTTCAAGGTGCAGCGGAGCACAAAATACCAAGAAAATCGACGTGGAAAGGGTCAAGTTCACGGCGCGAATGACCGAACTCGGGCGCAAACAATGGCAGAAAAATGCGGGGCAGAAAAATAAGACGTGTTGTGATTCATTTTTCTGCCATCAATTTTTTCCATGATACGTCGGCACCGCATCGAGGTCGAATGGCGCGAATAGTTGCCGGCGCCACTTCTCGACGGCGACGGCCGCCATCGCCGCGTTGTCGGTACACAACGTCGGCGGCGGGATGAACAGCTCGATGCGTTCACGCTGCGCCATGGCTTCCAGCGCGGCCCGCAGGGCGCGATTCGCCGACACGCCGCCGCCGACCGCGAGCCGCTTCTCGTTCGTGCGTCGTAGCGCTTGCCGGCATTTGGCGACGAGCACATCGATGACGGCCTGCTGGAAGCTGGCGGCGAGGTTCGCCCGTTTCGGTCCCGGTTCGGGCAGCGGTCCCTTGGTGAGGCCGTGACCGAACAACGCGTAGCGCACCGCCGTCTTCAAGCCGCTGAAGCTGAACTCGAGGCGGTCTTCGTGGATGAAGGAGCGAGCAAACGCATGGGCCTTCGGATCGCCGGACGCCGCCTCGCGTTCGACGGCCGGCCCGCCGGGGAAGCCGAGGCCGAGGATGGCGGCGACCTTGTCGAACGCTTCGCCGGCCGCGTCGTCGATGGTGCCGCCCAGCAGGTCAAAATCGAGCGGCGTCTTGCAATGGAACAGCGACGTGTGCCCGCCGCTGACGACCAGGCCCACGCACGGGAAGATGTCGCGCCCCGCCGCCATGCGCGCTGCGAAGATGTGCGCCTCGATATGGTTCGCGTTGAGCAACGGCACGTCGAGCGTCAAAGCGAGCATCTTCGCCGCGCTGACGCCGACGAGCAAGGCGCCAACGAGGCCCGGCGCGTTCATGACGACGACGGCCCCGATTTCGGCGAGCGTGAGGTTCGCTTGCCGCAATGCTTCGTCCATCGTGGGCAGCAGTTGCTGCAGATGTGCTCGCGCCGCCACTTCGGGAACGACGCCGCCGAAGCGCGCGTGCAGATCGGTTTGCGAGGCGACGACGTTGGCGAGGATGCGCAGGTCGTCGGTGAAGATCGCGACGGCGGTTTCGTCACAGGAGGTTTCGATGGCGAGGAAGTTCATGTCTGTGGAGCAAGCCTCCGAGCTTGCTCTTTCCATCCGGGCGTGATCGGAAACGTACTCTGTCCGTCCGGGCAAGCTCGGAGGCTTGCCCCACCGCCCGTTGTGGAGCAAGCCTCCGAGCTTGCTCCTATTTACCGCCGCAAAGGTTCCCCAGGTTCCAGTCCAACTTTCTTCCGATACCATGCCGACGAAAACAGCCAATCCTCGGGCGACGTCACCAGCCCCGCTTTCACTGGATTGCCTTCGACATAAAGCAGGATGCGTCCCAGCTCCTCCGCATCACGGATCCAATGATCGTACGATTCGTGCTGCCAAAAGGTCCCGTGGCGTCCTAGTTTTCGATTGCACTCCACGCCGGTGAACTGATTACAGCTCTTGCAAATGCGTTCGCGCGGCGTCGCCGTTCCTTCCAGGGTCTCAACCCATTCCTCCCGCGGCCGAAATACCCAGTGGAGGTGGCTCGGCATCACGACAAAACCGAGCAGATCGTAGCGCTGGCCCGCAAAGAAAAAAAGCGCCTCAACAACGATGCCGGCCAACTCCGGCGCTTGCAGCCAGCGAACCGCCGGCGCCTCGTCGAGCCACCGATCCGCGCGGGCAAAGGTCAACTTCCAACGCTGCCGCGCCGCCTCCTCGGCGCTGACCCCGGTCGGCCGAGGCTGTTTTTCCAGTTCCTTCCGATAACCGTCGATATCGAGGAGACCCTGAGCGGGAATGCTGCCGTCCAAACAGGTGGTGACAAAATACGCCGCCCCCGGCACATCCCAATGCGGCAACCGCCGCCGCCGA
>JACQFG010000359.1 GCA_016200155.1 Planctomycetota bacterium
AATCGTCACGTCCGCGCAGGGCGACTCGAACCCATGGAGTGAAGAAAAATCGTGGAAATCACCATCCCCAACATCGAGGAACGCGGAATGGACATCGGGAAGCTCCTGTTGCCGTCGCACGCCGGCGCGGATCTCGACGCCCCGTGGCGGCAGTTCGCCGAGGATCTTTCGACCTGTGCGGGCCGTCGCAAAGGGTCCGACGAAGGCAAGGACGACGAGGGCGAGGGCGCGGGCGCGGGCGACAAGGACGACGCCGACGACGACGATGAGGAGGAAGAAGAAAAGGAAGGCGAAAGCCCGGCCGAGGGCGACGACGATCTCGATGACGACGACCTCGACGACGACGACTTCGAGGACGAGGACTTCGACGACGAAGACTTCGACGACGAGGACTTCGAGGATGAAGACTTCGACGATGAAGACTTCGATGACGACGAGCTGGACGATGACGAACTGGACGATGACGAACTGGACGACGACGAAGATGACGACGAAGATGAGGACGAGGATTTCGACGACGAAGCATAGTCAGGAGTCAGGAATCAGGAATCAATCGGGGCTTGATGGACGCTGACTCCTGATTCCTGATTTCTGTCCCTTGTGGGATTGGTGCGGGGCGGTTATACTGCGGGAAGATCATGTGAGGTCGGCACGAAACGATGGGCCCAGGCGCAAGGGAGCCAGCGATGTCTAGCCAGGGGAAGCACTCGAGCGACAAGACGGCAGCCACTTCCGCGACCAGCCAGGCCGGGCGGCACTCCCCGCAGCAGAGCCAACTCGATTTTGAGCTTGATTTCTTCGAAGGCGTCTTGAACCGCAATCCCGAATACATCGACGTGCTCCGCGTCCACGGCAACAACCTCACCCTCAAGGGGTGCTATGAGGATGGGCTGTCCATCGATCGCCGAATTCTCGAACTCCGGCCGCACGATCCGCTGGCTCATTACAACCTGGCGTGCAGCCTTTCCCTTCTGAAAAAAATCGATCAGGCACTTCGAGCATTGCGCAAGGCCATCGAGTTGGGCTATCGCGACTTCCGCTACCTGCGCGAGGATCGCGACCTCGAAGCCGTGCGGCGCGATCCGCGTTTTCGCCGCCTGCTGCGTGAATTTGAAGCCGGCCTCGTATAGCTCGCAGAACATGACCACTCCGCTCTCCCAAGGCGCTGGCCCCCTTTACGCCGATCCTTCCGCGAATCGTGCCCGCGAATTCTTTCGCAACAAGCCGCGCGCGCTCATCGACAAGACGATGAGCGTCAAGGACGCCGTCGCTCGTTTCGTGCAGGACGGCGATTACCTGGCGGTCGGCGGGTTCGGCGGCGATCGCCTGTCCGTCGCCGTCTGCCATGAGATCGTTCGCCAGAAAAAGCAGAATCTCACGCTTGCCGGCCACACCGCGACGCACGACTTCCAGATCCTCTGCGCCGGCAACCTGACGAATCGCGGCAAATTGATTGCCCGCGTCGATGTCGCCTACATCGTCGGCCTCGAGGCGCGCGGGTTGTCGCCGCACGCCCGGCGCGTGATGGAATCGGGCGAGGTCGAGAGCACCGAGTGGTCGAATTACTCGCTGGCCGTGCGTTTCAAGGCCGCCGCGATGGGGCTGCCGTTTCTGCCGATGCGCTCGATGCTCGGCACCGACACGTTTCGCAAAAGCGCCGCCAAGGAGATCGTTTGTCCGTTCACCGGCGACAAGCTGCTCGCGGTGCCGGCGATCTATCCGGACGTCGGCGTCATCCACGTTCACGAGGCCGACCGTTTCGGCAACTGCCGGCTGCGCGGCACCAGCGTCGCCGATCCCGATTTGGCCCGCGCGTCGAAAAAGCTGATCGTCACCTGCGAACGGCTCATCCCCAGCGACGTGATCCGCCAGGATCCGACGCTGACCGTCATCCCGTTCTTCTGCGTCGATGCCGTCTGCGAGGTCCCCTTCGGCAGCTATCCGGGCAACATGCCGTACGAATATTTCTCCGACGAAGACCACCTGCGCCACTGGCTCAAGGTCGAAGCCGACCCGGCGGAGTATCAGAAGTTCATCGATCAGTACATCTTCGGGGTCGGCGATTTCAACGAGTACTTGCAGTTGTGCGGCGGATTGCCGCGATTGCAGAAGCTGCGGCAAGAGGAGTTCTTGCTTCATCGGGGGCGGTGATTGCGTGGGAAGGATTCCGTTCCTGTCGAAAATCGGCATAATGACAGCGTCGGCATCGCGTCCCACGAATCGGAGTCAAATATGGGCCTAATACACGTCACGGTAACCTTGCGAGAGTCCAAGAAGACCCGCAAGAAATACGAGGCTGACTTTCTCGTCGATACCGGTGCAACCGATTGCTTCGCGCCGGCCAAGGCGCTCCGAAAGGCCGGCATCGAGCCGGTCGGCAAGATGACTTATGAACTTGCCGACGGGTCTCCGGTCGAATATTCGTTCGGCTTGGCGGTGATCGAGTTCATGGGTGAGATTACGGCCGGCCGCGTAATCTTCGGCCCGGAGAACGCCGAGCCGCTGCTCGGCGTGACCGCACTGGAATCGGTCGGCATCGTCGTCGATCCGGCCAATCAGAAGTTGAAACGGCTGCCGGCGATACCGTTGAAGTAAAAGATTGGACCCGCCGTGGATAACGATACGCTTCTTGGCGTTTGTTTTTCTTCCGTCTGCGGACGCGGTATTCTCGGGGGCATCGCCCTACTCGTGGTGGGAACGATTTTCAAGCTGCCCTTCGGCATCAACCTGGCGTCAACGAAATGCGCTGCATGCGGCGCGCCGGTCCCCAGAGTCGCGCGCATACCAAAAACGCCCTATCAAGCGGCGTGGGGCGGATGGACCTGCGAGAACTGTGGGCTTGAACTCGACAAGTGGGGCAATCCCCGGTGACATCTCATGGTTGAATACAACCCCATGGAATTGATGATCTGCTGCGCCGCGCGCATGTTGGAGAACGGCCGCACCGTCGCCGTCGGCACCGGGGCGCCGTGCGCGGCGGCGATGCTGGCGCAGCGGACGGCGGCGCCGGACCTCGTCATCTGCTTCGAGGCCGGCGGGGTGGCGCCGCAGCTGCCGACGATGCCGATTTCCGTCGGCGATTCGCGCACCTTTTATCGCGCCGCCATGGCCACCAGCATGGCCGACGTCATGGAGACCTGCCAGCGCGGCATGATGGATTACACCTTCCTCGGCGGTGCCCAGATCGATCCCTTCGGCAATCTCAACTCGACATTCCTCGGCAAGGATTACAAGAAGCCGAAGGTTCGCCTGCCCGGCAGCGGCGGGGCCAACGACCTCGCGTCGTTTTGCTGGCGCATCCTCGTCGTCACCAATCATGACAAGCGCCGCTTCGTCGAGAAGCTCGATTTCCTGACGACGCCGGGCTATCTGACGGGGCCGGGTGCGCGCGAGGCGGCCGGCTTGTCGCCGGGGACGGGGCCGTATCGCGTCATCACCGATCTGGCGATCATGGGCTATCACGAAGAGACGAAGCGCATGGAGGTGCTGAGCTTGCATCCGGGCATCACGATGGAGCAGGTGCAAGCGAACACCGGCTTCACGATCGCCGGCCGCGAACCATTGCTGACGACGGCGCCGCCGAGCGAGATGGAGCTGCGCATCCTGCGCGAGGAGGTCGATCCGTTGCGGTATATCATCGGACGGGCGTGATTGCTAAGTAAAAAGTAAAAAGTAAAAAGGCAAAAGGAAAAAGTCCGAAGGATCTCACTTTTTCCTTTTGCCTTTTTACTTTTTACTTGTTGGCGCAAGCGGCAAGACCAATGGACACCCTCCGCAGTTTCGCGTATAAGGGAGTATGCCCATTCTCCGACGGAGTGGAAAATCATGAAGCGAGCCATTGGCATCCTGGCCATCATCGCCGTGGGGGCGCCCATCATGTACGTCGTTTACCAGACGGCTTTCACCAGCAACCCCACCAACGGCAAGGAACGCAAAGTCATCAACGACGGCGACGATGACGACACCGATCAGCCCGGCCAGTTCGGCGTCGACCGCCTCAAGGAAGGCAAGGACGTCAAGCCCGTCGCCTTCGACGGCAAGCGGGCCATGAAGTATCTCGAAGCGATCTGCGACCTCGGCCCGCGCATCAGCGGGTCGGCCGCCATGCGCAAGCAGCAGCAGCTCATCAAGAAGCACTTCGAAGACCTGGGCGCCAAGGTCGAGTTCCAGTCCTTCAAGGCCAAGCAACGAAGCCAGCGCGGCGAAGTCGACATGACCAACATCATCGTCTCCTTCCATCCCGACAGCAAACGCCGCGTCATCCTCTGCGCGCATTACGATACCCGGCCCATCGCCGACCGGGAACCCGATCCGCGCGACTGGCGCGAGCCGTTCCTTTCCGCCAACGACGGCGGGTCCGGCGTCGCCCTCCTCATGGAACTGGGCAACCACATGAAGGACCTCAAGACCAGCGTCGGCGTCGACTTCGTCATCTTCGACGGCGAGGAGTACATCTACAACCCCGGCGATCCCAAAGTAAAAAACGACCCCAACCAGGATATCTATTTCATCGGCTCCAAGCATTTCGCGCAAACCTGGAAAAAGTCGAAGGACCACTGCGTGTACTCCGCCGCCATTCTCCTCGACATGATCGCAGGGGCACGCCTCAACTTCCCACTCGAGGGATATTCGTGGGATCGGAATCCCGAGCTGTGCAGGCAGGTCTGGACCATCGCGCAGGAGCAAGGCTGCAAGGCTTTCGCCCCCGGCGTCAAGTACCACGTCAAGGACGACCACACCGAACTGCACAAGGTCGGCATCCCTGCCATCGACATCATCGATTTCGACTACCCGCACTGGCATCGACTGACCGACACGCCCGAAAACTGCTCGGCCGAGAGCATGGAGCAGGTCGCCAAGGTCTTGAGCGTCTGGCTGCAGCGGACCAAGTGATGCGAGGACTTCACCATGGACGCGATCGGAATTACCTTCGGCATCGGCATCGCCAGCGCCATGATCGCCATCTCGGCCTATTTCGCCTGGCGGCAGCGCCTCATCCTGCATTCGCTGCAATTCGACAACAAGGCGTCCCTCGAACATCGGCGCTACCTCGTCAAGCAATCGTGGCGGCGCATCTTCGGCTCCCTGGTCCTGCTCGTCCTCGCGGGGATGCTGATCGGCTCGCTGTTTCTCAACTACGATCCCCAGCAGATGTCGCGCGACGAATTGCGCTATGTCACCGTCTACACGATGACGATGCTGCTGCTCGTGCTGGTGATCCTCGCCCTGGCCGTGTTCGACTTCTGGGCCACCGCCCGGCACGGCGTGCAGCAGCAAAAGCAGCTGTTCCGCGAACATCAGGAGATGCTCGAGGCCGAGCTGGAGGAACATCGCCAGCGCCGGCAAACGGAAATGAATTGAATATCAGAGCCTGACGCGTAAGCGAAGGACTGCTTCGCTTACGCGTCAGGCCCCGATTTTTGGCTCATCCCTCGATTGCCTGTGGCCCTTGAAATCCGCATAGGTCCCGACGATTCTCATCGATTCTTGATTTCGTTTCATGTGTTTCACGTGTTTCACGTGTTTCATGTGTTTCACGTGTTTCACGTGTTTCACGTGTTTCATGTGTTTCATGTGTTTCATGTGTTTCATTTGGGAGGGGGGTGGTGAAATGAATGAAACACAAGCGCATCAACAAACCAAACGGCCCGCATTCGGGGTAAATACTTGTCGCGCCAACCCGATTTTGTTCCCCGCTGACATTGACCTTTCCACACTTGCTGCTTTTGGGTTCAATATCTCTCACTGTTTGCCCCCGGGGGTTCGCATGCGCGTGCTCATCACCACGGAGCAGATCCACGCCCGGCTCGACGAGATGGCCCGGCAGATCGCGCCGGAATACCACGGCCAGCCGCTGACCATCGTCGGCGTGCTGACCGGCAGCGTCATGTTCCTCGCCGACCTCGTCCGCCGGCTCGACATGCCGCTGCGCATCGGCCTGATCCAGGCATCGAGCTATCGCGGCGCCGTCTCCGGGGAGCTGCGCATCGATGCCAGCTTGCTCGCCGACGTGCGCGGCCGGCACGTGCTCCTGCTCGACGACATCCTCGACACCGGCCAAACGCTCGCTCGCCTGGTCCAGCACCTGCACGAACAGGGCGCCCTGTCCGTCAAGGTCGCGGTGCTGCTGCGAAAGCAGGGCCGGCAGGTTCATCCGGTCAACGTCGATTTCGTCGGCTTCGAGATTCCCGACGCGTTCGTCGTCGGCTACGGGCTCGACTACAACGACGAGCATCGGCAACTGCCGTATGTCGCGGTGTTGAGTAGTTAGTGGCGATAATGTGGCACGACGCTCCGCGTCGTGAATGCGACGCGGAGCGTCGCACTACAGTTAGGGATGGATCCCATGAAAATCCTGCACCTCATCGATTCGCTCGCCTATCACGGCAGCGCCAAGCAACTGCAACTCATTGCACCGGCCCAAGTTGCGGCGGGGTCGTCCGTCGAGATATGCTGTCTGGGAGCCGAAACTCCGTGGTCGGACGCGTTGCGCAACACAGGTATGTCGGTGCGGGTGCTCGGCTGGACGCGCTGGCTCGACTTCAGCGCCTTGTGGAACCTGCGCGAGCTGCTGCGCGCGATGGCGCCGGACGTGATCCATGTCTGGCGCTTGCCGGCATTGCGGGCGCTGGCGGTCGTCGGCAAGCACTGGCTGCCGCGCGCCGTCCTGAGTACGCCGCTGCCGGCGACCGGCAAGGCGCCATGGTGGGACCGCTGGCTTCTGGGGCAGGTCGGATGCCTGGCGTTCCCCGGCGTCAACGATCGACAGCAGTGCATGACGCAGGGAATCACGGCGCCGGTTCTGCGCATCGTGCGGCCCGCCGTCGACAGGCCGGAGATGGCGATGAGCGATGGACCGATTGTCTGCGTCGGCAATCTCGAGCGTGAGAACGGCTTCCGCGAGGCGATCTGGGCCTTCGACATTCTCCGCAACATCTACACCACGACCACGCTGCGAATCGTCGGCGCCGGCGCGCAGCTCGAGTCTTTGCGAGCGCTGGCGGTCGGACTGCAGAGCATCGCGCACGTCGAATTTCTCGGGGCGGCGCCGGACGTTCGCGCGCTGCTGCGCGGCGCCGGGATCGTGTGGGTTCCGAGCGTCGGGAACTGCGGCCAGCAGGTCGCGCTGGAGGCGATGGCGCTGGGAAAGGCGGTAGTCGCATCGGATGTGCCGTGCTTGCGTGACGTGATTCGCGATGGCGTGACGGGATACCTCGTTCCCGCCGGGGACGTGGCCGCCATCGCCCGCCGCACGCATGCCCTGCTTCAGGATGAGGAGCTGCGCGAACGCCTCGGCCAGGCCGCCGTGCGCCAGGTGGAGCAGGAGTTCCCGCTCGCCGAATCCGTCCAGCGCTGGGACGAGGTGTATCGCAGCGTGGCCGCGTGATGTGCGATCTTACTTGATGAACGTCCAGTGCTGATAGAAGATGGCGTTGAACGGGGCCATGAGCCAGCGGATGCCGGTCAGGATCGTGCTGTTCAGGCGCGGGAAGAGTCCGGGACGCAGGATGTCGATGAACATGCAGTAGCGCACGGCGTCGGTTTCGTTGCAGGATTGATGTTGCAGGGTATCGTCGAAGATGAAGAGCTTGTTGTCCTGCCAGTGATTCACCTGGTTGCCGACCTTGATATAGGCATCCTTGCTGGCGATGTTGTTGATGTTGTAAAGGACGCGCAGGGTCACGCGCAGCGGGCCGTAATGTTTGCCCGTGGATTGTTTCTTGTTGAACACGGAGACGCCGATGGTGCGGATGTACTTGTATTGCTGATGGAACTCCGGGATGTCGACGGAGGTCGAGATGTTCTTGCCGTACCACTTGAAGAAGATCATGCCGCGTTTCTGATCGCCCATCTTGGCTTCGAGTTTGCCGACGAGATCGTTCTTGAGGGCGTTGTCGAGGACGTTCTGGATCTCGTCCTGGTACGGCTTGGGCAGGTCGGCGAGCTTATAAACGCCCTTGTTCCAGTACGGGAGCGAAATCAGGTCCATGAACAGATTGAAGGGCGACAACAGCCAGGTGAAGATGCCGTTGCCCGTGAAGTAGCGATCGATGGTCGAGAAGGTGCGCCGCGTGTTCCGCATGACGTCCAGAACGCCGCAGCAGAGGTAGAACACCAGGACTTCGGGAATGAAATACCCGGCGACGGCAAACAGGGCGAGCTTGCGGACCCACTTCGCCGTGGTCTTGAAGCTGCGGAATCCTCGGCCGGGAACCGCGGGAACGCCGACGGACATGTTTCACCTCAACTTCTCTGTGGGAAGTTACCCATGGAAAATGTCGGGTGTGCCATTGCCCTTTCTTCGGCGTTTCTTGGCGACCTGCGGATAATCAGGTCAACCCAGTCTACGGCACCGTCACACTCCGCCAGCGATGGGATCGCCCGCTATTGTCGGCTGCACGTTCGGCTCTAAAACAACACGACGGCAAACCAAACTCCGATTCGTTTCGTAATAGTCGCAGGCGGCACAAACGCTGAGATCTGGGCGGGCAATATGCTGGGGCCAATCTTCATACGCGAATGGCTCACCTTGCCGCGCCGCGCCGGGCATTACTTCACGCGGGCCCTTTACCTGGGCGGGTTGTGGGTCCTCCTCCTGACGATCTGGCAGACCACCGTCGGCTGGGAGTATACCGCCACGCTCGGCGATCTCGCACGCTTCGGCGTCCTCGCGTTTCAGATCCTCGCCTACGTGCAACTGACCTTGCTGCTGTTCTTCTCCGCCCTCTCGGCCGCCAGCGCCATCTCGCTGGAGAAGGACCGGCGCACCTTCCTGCTGTTGCTGATCACCGATCTTGCCAACTATGAAGTCGTGCTCGGCAAGCTGTTCGGCAGCTTGTTGCAGATCGCGTTGTTCCTCGTCGGCTCGATTCCGGTGTTCGCGCTGTTGATGTTCCTGGGCGGCATTGATCCCTATCAGATTGCCGGCGCCATGATCGTGCTCGGCGGCACCGCGCTGGCCGCGGGCTCGCTGGGCGGACTGGTCGCATTGTGGCGTGACAAGACCTTCCAGGCCCTGGCGATGACGGTTCTTTTCCTGGTTCTCTACCTTTGCCTGGTGCAAGCGTTGACATTGCTTGATGCCGAGACGGCCCGGCCCTGGCAGACCGCGCTCAGCCCCTTCCTGGCGTTGAGCGAGGTGCTCGATCCGCCCGTGCCCGCGGTCCGCTCGCTTGCCGAGCAGGGCTGGCATACGGCGAGCCTGATCG
Organism: Planctomycetota bacterium; assembly: GCA_016200155.1. Taxonomy (GTDB): domain Bacteria; phylum Planctomycetota; class Planctomycetia; order Gemmatales; family Gemmataceae; genus SIAQ01. The sequence continues at coordinate 9,210 of JACQFG010000359.1, forward strand.
CGGCTCTGCCGTTCGGCGCCGCCATGCTCGTCCTGTCGGTCCTGCTCAACGGCCTGGGCATCGCGATGCTGCGCGTGTGGAACCCCAGCGGCGAGCCGATCATGCAGCGCGAAGCGCTGGGCGGGCAACCCGCCGACCCCGACCGCATCCACGCCGCCCCGGGCCTGGCGCGCTCCGTCTGGGCCAATCCGATCATGTGGCGCGAGATCATCACCCGCGCCTATGGCCGACGGCCGCTGCTGGTCAAAACCGCGTATTTCATCGTGCTGGCGCTGGTGAGCTATTACGCCCTGTTCATGATGGAGAAACGCGAACTCGCCGCCGCCTACGGCCT